>SZOV01000085.1 GCA_030263375.1 Deltaproteobacteria bacterium PRO3 | reverse complement strand
CAGCAGCTCGCGGGCCTCGGCATTGTTCACGTCGCGGCGGGCCACGTCGGCGACCGTGGCCAGCAGGCCTTGCTGCAGGGTCCGGTCTTCGGGATGGCTGAGGATGAAATGGCGCAGCGAGAGGGCGCCTTCACGGCGGGCCACCGGGTCGGAAGAACCCAGCTGGGCCAACATCGGGATCAAATTTTCTTCTTTGGAGACGTAGCACTGGTTGAGCAGGCTGGGGTCGTTGGCCGCCGCGGCCGCCAGGGTCATCAATTGCTGGCGCGCGGTGGGGTTGCTGCGGCTCTCGCGGATCAGTTCGATGATTTCGAGGGTCCTGGAGCCGCCCGCGCCGTCCGAAACTCGGATGCTGTCGTGCGGCGAGAGGTGGCGAGGGAGGCTGAGCGGACGGGAAAAGGAGTCGCCGCCAGAGCCTGTGGCGGTCGAGGTCAGGTCGACGACCGGCTCGGCCGGCAGGGAGACCGGGGCGCCCGGGTCGATGGAGATCCCGAGGTTGGGGTCCTCGTAGGAAGTAAAAGCGCTTGAATTTACTGGATTATTATCGAAATCTCCCACCGGAGGCTATTCCTTTCCCCCAAAACGATCTTCCTTGGGCCTAAGTATCGGGTCGCGAAGCCGGCCAGGTTGCCTTGCCGGGCATTTTTTTTTTTTCCTAAAGCCTAAGGGGAAGGACCCCCCTTTGTCAGCAGGAGAATGCCTTCAAATAAAAAAAGGGCCCGCCACCCCCGAGGCGGGCCCTCCCCTCTGGAAAGGCAGCGATCAGCCCTCGTTCCCGTTGTACTCGAGCTTCGGGTACTCGGAGACCCAGGCCGGCCACTCCATCTTGTCGAAATTCCCGGCCGATTTCGTCCCGCGGCCGTCCCAGGCCATCGGCACTAGCTCCGGCGCCTCGTCCGGCAGGCGGGGGACGTTCAGCTCGAAGGCCTGCGCCATCAGGTCGGCCTCCAGCGTGACGCCCGCGCCGTAGAGGGCGCCCAAGGCGGTCTCGACCTGGCCCTGGAAGGCGGCGATCTTTTCGTTCATGTCGAGCGAGGCGGGGTCGGCGCCGGTCTGGGCCTGAAGCAGGTATTCGTAGGCGGAGAGGTCGGTGTCGTCCATGTCGCGGTTGTCCAGGACGGCCATGGCGTTGCGGTCCTTGGCCTTTTGGACCATCTCAGTGTCTTTTTTCAGCTTGTCCTCGACGGACTTCTTCGCGCCCTGCAGGGCCTCGCCCAGGGAAGGGTCGAGCTCGCCCAAGAACTTCAGGACGGACTCGTCCGCGGGCCGCGGGAGGTTCTTGAGGTCGAGGCCGTACTTCTTCGCCAGCTCCTCGACGGCGGCCGGGTCCTGGCCGTAGCGCTCGGCCAGCTCGTTGGCCAACGGCGAATGGGCGTTGGAGAGCTCGTAGCCCTCGCGCAGGGTCTCCAGTTGTTCCTGATACATATCCAGGGAGGCCGGGTGCAGGTCGGCGGAGCTCTGCAGCTTCGCGAGCCGCGCGGCGTATTCCTGCTTTTGCTCGGGGCTTAAGTTCTCGCTCTCCTGGATGATGTCGAGGAGGGCCTGGCACTGCTGCTTGAACTCCGCGGTCTCGGATTCGGGCCCTTCCGGGGCGCCTTCCCAATCGCCGACGCCGTCGAGCGAGGCAGAGGGGCCTTGGACGGCGGGGCCCTGGCCTTCATTCAGGTATTGGTCCTGGGCGCAGCCGCCTTGGGCGCAATTCTCATAGGCCTGGTCCCAATCCGAGTAATCCGCCGAGTTCGCGCCGTAATCGTCCACATAATATTCTTGGTTGGAATTTAGCCCCTGAATCGTATTCGACATGATTCCCCCTTCGCTCGCGTGGGATGCGAGGAAACGATTTTTTGGAGTGCCGAATTTGGATTTGGGCTGGGGATGGAGTGGAGAGAGGAGAGCCCCCTTGCCTTCGCCGAATCTTAAAAGCAAGTCATGTGCCAGGGAAAGGTATTCTGAATCTAATAAATAACTAATTGAAATATTTATTATTTTACCGTGCAACCCAAAAGGGTCGGGGGCCAGCCGCGGGGGGATTTCTCCCCAAAAGATCCGCCGCGGATTCCTCGGGCGAGGAATTCCGGGGGAATGGCTCCCCACACAGCGCCTCGTGGAGGACGGCTTTCAATCCAGGATCCCCGGGTAGGCCTTGCGGATCAGCTTCGCGACCAAGAAGTTGATCCGGTAGAAGTTGGCCAGGAGGTCCAAGTGGATGGAGCTGGTCTCCAGGCTCTCCTTGCGGCCGAGGTGCAGGCGGTTCAGGTGGGCCTGCTGGTATTCCTTCTCCACCCGCACCAGCTGCTCGTTGTGGCGCAAGAGCTTACGGGCCAGGGTCGCGTCCTCCGTCGCCAGCGAGCCCGCCGCGATCTGGAAGTTTTCGACGATGCGGGCGTGGAAATCCTTCAGCTCCGCCCAGCCCTCTTCCGAGAACTTGCGGCCGGTGCGGATCTTCTTCTCCGCCAGCTCCAGCACCGAGCGGTTGATGATGTCGCCGATCTCCTCGAGGATGCCGGTCATCTCGATCAGCCGCAGCTCCATCTCGCCCTGCTCGGGGCTCAACTGCTCGAGGGAAAGCCGGGCGAGGAAGAACTTGATCTCGCGGTTGAGCAGGTCGACCTGGTCGTCCTCGCTTTGGATGGCCTCGAGCAACACTCGGTCGTTCTTCTCGAAGACGGCGAGGCAGTCGCGGAACATCCCCAGGTCGAGGTCCAGCATCCGCAGCATCTCGCGGCGGACGTTCGCGAAGGCCAGGCTAGGGGTTTCGAGCGATTTGGGATCGAGGTAGCGCGGCCGGAACTTCTCTTCCTCCGCCTTGCGCGGGTCCGGCAACAATTTCTGGATGAGCCAGGCCGCCGGCTTGAGCAGGGGGAGGAAGACGATCACCAAATAGACGTTGAACAGCAGGTGGGCGATCGCGATCTGCCCGCTGACGGGGAAAGCGCCGTGCAGTTGCGCGGCGAACCAGGTCACGGACTGTGCGAAGGGCTTGAGTAGCAGCATCGCCGCGACGGCGCCGCTCGCTTTGAAGAGGAAATGGGCCAGGGCGACGCGCCTCCCCGCGGCATTGGAGCCCAGGCTGGCGAGGATGGAGCCGGAACAGGCCCCGACGTTGGCGCCCAGCACGATCGGCAGGGCGGTCTCCAGGGTGAACAGGCCCGAGAAGGCCAGGGCGATGGCCAGGCCGATGGGCGCCGCGCTGTTTTGCACGGCGATGGTGAAGGCCAGGCCCGCGACCATCGTCAGCCAGGGCCGGTCGGCCAGGAAGGCGAAGATCTCCCGCAGCAGCGGGTCCTCCTGCAGCGAGCCCGTGACCGCGATGATCAGCTTCATGCCGAAGAAGACGAAGCCGAAGCCCATCAGGATCATGCTGACGTAGCGGCCGCGCTTGCCGCGGCGCAGGATGTCGACCACCAGTCCCGCGACCAGCAGGAGCAGGGAGTAGGTGGCGATGCCCTTGACCGCCAGCAGCATGACGACGAAGGTCGTGCCGATGTCGGCGCCCAGCATGACGCCCATCGCCTGCGTCAAGGTCATCGCCCCGGAGGCGACGAAGCCGACCAGGTTGATGGTGGTGGCGCTGGAGCTTTGCAGGATCAGCGTGACGACGGCGCCGACGCCTAAGGCCAGGAAGCGGTTCTCGGTGAGCGAGGCCAGGATCGTTCGCAGGCGATCGCCGGTGAGCAGCTGGACCCCGGCGCGGGTCAAGCGGATGCCGTAGATGAAGATCGCGATCGCGCCGAAGAAGGTCAGTGCGGAGAATTGGCTGAAGTCCATGGCTCGGGTTTGAGCTTAGCATGGAAGCCGCGCGGCTTAGAGCCTTTTGTCGAGGGGCGGCGCGTCAAGGTAGGCGGATCTGAATCTTGAGGTCGCCTATCTCCAAGGTGGTGTCGGGCAGCAGGTCCAGGGTGATCCGTTCCGGGAGGCGCATGCCGTTGACGACGATAGGGGCGCCCTCGCCGCCCTCCGAGCGGATCTTCCATCCGCCCGCTTCCTGGAAGAAACGGGTCTCCTGCAGCTTGGCGACGGATTCCGGGACCAGGATCTCGACTTCCGGTTTGCCGGGCTCGTCGCGGATCAACAGCTCGGAGATTTCCCCGCGGGAGCTCAGCCGCACCGTCTTGTTCAACGGCATTTGGAGTTTCCCGTCTAGAAAGACGAGGGCGGAGGGTTTTTCCGGAGTCGAAGGCGGCGGCGTTTCAGCGACCGCAAAGGGATTTTGTTTCACCTCGACCGAGCCGAATTCGCCGGAGACCGCCGTCGGGCGCTCGTAGGGAGATTTCGGCGCGCCCGGCCAGAAATCGAAGTAGAAGTCCTCGCCGAGAAAGACCCGCTCCCCGCCTTCCAGGACCGTCCATCCGGAAACGGGCTGCTTGCGCGCGGAGGGTTTTTTCGGTTCGCCCTCCGCGGGGAGGAATCGCTCGGGGCGGGTCTGGATCGCCAGCGTGCTCTCCGGGCGCATCCCCCGCAGG
Organism: Deltaproteobacteria bacterium PRO3; assembly: GCA_030263375.1. Lineage (NCBI taxonomy): Bacteria > Deltaproteobacteria > Deltaproteobacteria bacterium PRO3. Next base: position 8,874 of record SZOV01000085.1, on the reverse strand, counting down.
ATGAAGCGCCCCGCGCCGTCGAGGTAGATCAGGGCCGGATTTTGCGTTGCCCCGGCGGGGAGGCTGAACTGCAGGCTTTGAACGTTGGCCGGCGCCTCCCCGGCATGCCCGAGGGCCCAACCGGTATTCAAGGAACTGAGCAGCACATGGCGGCCGTCCGGCAGGGCCAGCTCGCCGGCGCGGTAGGCCGAGAAGTCCGCCTCCTCGGTGCCGAGCTTGGCGAAATGGGCCTCGAGCTCCTCGCGGCTCAAGTGGCGGTAGGCGGGGTGGACCTTCGCCTGCTCCGGGGGCGGGATCGCCGCGTGGGGGTGCGGCGGCGCGGCCTTAGGCGAGGCGGGCTCGGCGGCCTTGGCCCCTCCGGGCAGCGTGAAGATCATCTCGGTGACGCCGCCCAGCCGGAGGCTGTCGCCGTCGCGCAGCTCGTGGCTGCCGTGGAGGCGTCGCAGGTTGACGCGGGTGCCGTTCCAGCTGAGGTCCTGCACGAAGTAGCGGCCCTCCTCGTCGCGCACGATTCGCGCGTGGCGCCGACTTAGGTCGCGGTCGGAAATCGGAAAACGGATGTCGGGGGCGCCGGCGCCCGTGTGCTCGCGTCCGAGGATCCACTCGCCGCGGCCCTCCGCCAGCGGGATGCCGGGCCGGATCAGGAAGGCCTTCGGCTCTGCGCGATCGAGGCGCAGGCGCAGCTCGATGCCGTTCTCGCCCAAGCGGATACGGTCTTGATCCTTGAGCGGCGTCGCTTTCGAGATGCGCTCGCCGTTGACGAAGGTGCCGCCGGGAGCGCCTAAATCCTCCAGAAAAAATTTCCATTCCTTGGCCGAGGCGCGAGGTTCCCGGTTCCTGCCTTGGCCCTCGACCTTGGTGTCATAGGCGACCTCGACGCGAATCTTCGCGTGCCGAGGCGCCACCGCGACCTCCGTACTGGGAAAGCCAAAGTCGACGCCCACCGCCTGCGGCGGGCTCTGGAGTTCCTCGCGGCCGAGGACGGATTCGAAGACGAGCTGCTTGCGGGTCTCCTTGTCTCGGAAGCGAAGCTCCTCCTCCCGGCCCAAGACCTCGACGATCACCTTGTGCTCTTCGCCCTTGCCGCGGGACGGCGCCTCGGTCTCGACGCGACGGAAGTTTACCGCCTCGGGCGTCGGTTCGAGGAGGGCCTGCCGGGACGGCGGAGGCACGGGGGTGGCCGTCCCCTCCGGGATCGCCGGCGGCGCCGAGGGGCTGCTGTCGGACTTGATCTCCGGCGCGGCGGCCGGGGATTCCGGGGAGGGCGACTGCGTCTCCGCGGTCGAGTTTTTCACGGACTCCGAGGGCGGGGGAGCGGGGCTTTTTCCATCCTGAACCGGACGTCCGCGCAGGGTTTGATACCAATCGCGGGCGAGCCGGCCGGCCTGGGGCAGGTCTTCCCGCAGCCAGCGCAGGAGATTTCTGCCGAATTCCTTGACCTCCGGCGGCACATCGACCTTCGGCGGGGTCTCGCCGGGCTTGGATTCGGGGGGCGGCGTGGCCGGATCCGAGTCGCGGGCCTCGGCCTTTTCCGGCGCCTTCGCCGGCGCTTTCGCCTTGGCGGCCGGGGCTTGCAGGGGCTGGGCCTCGAGGAAGGCGAGGCGCGCGTCGATCTCGGAGCGGCCGAGGCGCCCGGCGATGTGCCCGGCCACGAGGAAGTGCCCGTACATCAGGAAGTCGTCGACCAAGTCGGCGGCGTAGCCTTGCTGGGAGGCATCCCGCAGACCGAGCAGGCGGGTCAGGCTGTTGGCGGTCATCAAGCCGCCGAGGCCCAAGGCATGGGCGCCGGCGTGCGGCAGGGCGCGCTTCGCCCAGGCGCGGGGGATTCCAGTCGTGCCGAGATATTCCAGGGCCGGCACCGCGGCCTTTCCGGTCATGCGGCGCAGCCAGGCGGCCCGGCCCTCGGCCTTGGCGAAGTCTGCCACGGCCGGTTGCCAGCGCTCGGCCAAGGCGATGCGGCTTCGGCCCTCTGCCCAGGCCTCGAGACCCTTCGAGTCCGCCAGGTAGCGGTTGAAGCGCCGCGAGGCGAGGCCCGCGCCGCGCAGGGTGCCGAAGGCCAGCAAGGCTCCGACGGTGTCGCGCGGCAGCTTGGCCCATTGGCCCTCGGGGCTTTCGAGGGCGCTGACGATCAATTTTTCCGAGAGGACGAAGGCGGGCGCCTCGACGCCGACGGAAACCGCCTCCGCGGCCCAGCGCAGGCGGCGCGTGTGGTATCCGGCGCGCGCGAAGAAGGCCGCCTTGGCCACCTGTCCCAAGACGCCCGCGGCCGCCATGCTGAAGAGGGTGCGCGGCGCCAAGACTTCTTCGGCGAAGGCGGGGAGCAGGAACTCGACCTTCTGCCCCAGGTTGGCGCGGCCCGAGAACCAGTTGTTCAGATCTTGCGCGCCGTCGAGCTCGGGCGAGAGCGACTCGGCTATGCGCTTCGCGGTGGCGGGCAGCTTGGCCTCGCCCAGGAGCGAGCCTCGGGCCAAGGTCAGCAGACCGTTCTCGCGCAGCCCGGCGTCGGGCTCGTCGAGCAGGGCGGTGAGCCGCCGGAGCGCCGGATCCCTCAGCAGGAGGGATTGGACCTCCTTCTCGTATATACCGTGAGCGGGCGTCGCCTCCACTGCGGAGGCGAGGCCGCCGGCATGTCCTTCGAGCGAGGCCTCGAAATTCTTGAAGAAGGAGAGGACCGCCAGTCGCCGTTCCTCGGGATCTGCGGAAACCTTTCCGGCAAGCCCGTCGGAGACGACCGTCAGCCAGGCCTTGTCGTGGCGATTCGCTTGCTCGAGGCGCTCGGCGGCGGCCATTTTCAAAATCTCCACAGCCTCGCCGCGGGGCCCTTGGCCCATCCGGAGCTCGGCGGCGCGCAGGATTTGCCGCGCGAAAGGGCTCACGGAGAGAAGGGGATTCAGGCTCCGCCGCGTGCCCTGGTAGTCCCCTCGGGAGTATTGAGACAGCGCCTGCAGCAGGGTTCGGGTCGGCGCCTGCAGGCCCGTTTCGCCCAGCCAAGTTGTGATCGCCGCCTCGGCCTTCGCCGCATCGCCGAGGATCGTCACCGCCAGCGCGTCGCGCAGGGCGGCGCGGTCGAGTTCGGGGACGGCGAGGATCCCGGTCAAGGGCGTTCCCGAGCTTTGCTGAGTCATGGCCTCGAGGAATCTCTTCCCGGCCTCTCCGTCTCGCTCGGCGAAGCGGTAGAGGGAGAACAAGATTTTTCCGGCGGGATCCCGGGGGGCCTCGGGGACGGCGGGCGCCATCGCGGGCCCCGATCGAACAGTCGCCGGAGCGGGGGCCAAGTTCTTCAGCCAGCCCGCAACCAAGGCCTTCAATTCGGGCGAATCCTTGGCGGGCGGTGGGCTGTCCTTGACCGCGGCGTAGGCCTGATCGAAGTCCTCGGTGCGTACCTCGCTGGGCACGAGCTCGCGGTGGGTGTTGAGGATTTGCCCGTCGGCGGCGTCGATCTCGTAGGTGTCGATCAGAAACATGCGGCCGTTTCTTTCGGCCTCCAAGCCGGGCTTGGGGTCGTCGTCCATGACGATCTGGACGCTCAGGAAGATCTTGTCGCCCTCGCGGCGCAGGACGAGGCCCGATTGCGGGTCGCCGAATTTCATCCGCACCCCTAAGGGCGCGGTCTTTTGCAGGACAGGAATGAAGACCGCGAAATTTTTCCGCACCAAGGCCTCGTTGTCCTCGGGAAAGGGCCGGTGCAGTCGGCTCAGCACGCCGCCGAGAAAGCGCTGCAGGGGCGGGTCGCCGGCGCCGGGCTTGGGGAGCTTGCCCAGGTCTTCCAGGAAACGCCGCAGGTGTTCGGCGTGGGAGTTGATCTTGGCGTCGGGGTGGTCCCTGCGGGCGGCGCTCACCCAATAGCCGATGCGCTTGTTGACGTTGAGGTCCTGGCGCAGCGAGCGCTCGAAGGAGAGGATGCGGTCCGCGCCCTGGGAAAGCTGGAAGACGTCCTGGACGTAGAAGCGCCCGTTTTGCGGGACCGGATCGGTGTCGAAGGGGATTTGCAGGCTGAACTCCGGCCCCTGCGGGCCCTCCTCGACGGAGACCTCCAGCTCGGCGTCGTCCAACTTGGTGTCGATGCCGCTCGGCTTGAGTCGGTCGCGCAGCGCCTCGAAGAGGCTGAGTTGCTCCGCGAAGAGCGCGCGCTCCCTGGGTGTTAAGCGGTATTTGATGCCCCCGCTCATTTGGCTGTGCCCAAGGGGTCCACCCCCGTGTTCCCCTGAAAAATCCGATGGATACGGATCCCCTTCTCGGCAGGGGGCCGGCTTTGTTGCGCGCCGGAGGTGAATTTTCCCCTCCGAAATTTTTGGCTATTTATCTTGAAATAACAAAGACTTAGTGGACAGGTCCCCAAAGAATTCCGCCAGCGCCGTCTGGATGTCGGCGAGCCCCTGGCAGGGGCTGACCCCCTGGACGTCCCAGGAGCGGTAGCTCAAGACCTTCTTGCCCAGCTTCAGGGCGATGGCGACCTCGCTCAAGGTCCCGTAACCGGTGCCGATGGCGATGAGCAGGTCGGCGGCATGGGCGATCAGCATGTTGCGGGAGTGTCCGAGATTGGTGGGGATGGCGTAGGTGACGTACTCGTTGGCGGCCCCCTTGTCGCCGCCGGGCAGGATGCCGATCACCGTACCGCCCGCCATTTGACAGCCGCGGCTGGCCTCCTCCATGACCCCGCCGAGGCCGCCGCAGACCAGGCCCAGTCCCATCGCGCCGATGAGCTTCCCGACCTCGAAGGCCATCTGCCGCTCGCTCTCGTTGGCCTCGGCGACGCCGATGACGCCGACTAGGGGTTTTCCAGGCATAAAGGATAATGTGGCGGATCGTGAAGACCGCCATTTATGGGTTACGGGTTTTCGAAAATGATATTATAAAGGTTCCGGATTTTCTATGCGCAAGCTCATCGTCTTCGACATCGACGGCACCCTCCTGATGACGGGAGGGGCGGGGAAGGAGGCCTTCGACCGGGTTTTCCAGGAGCATTACGGCGTGGCGGGGGCTTGGCGAGACATTCATCCCGACGGCCGCACCGATCCCTCCCTGATCGTCGAGCTCTTCGAAAAAAACCTGGGCCGGCGTCCGAGCCCGGAGGAAATGGAGCGGGTCGCGGAGGCCTATGCGCAGGCGATGGAGGAATGTCTGCCGCGCTCCCAGCGCTTTCGGCTCTTGCCCGGCGTGGTGGAGCTGCTGGATTTTCTCTCCGAGCGCCGCCTCGGCCTGCTCGGCTTGGCGACCGGCAATTTTGAGAGCACCGCCCATCAGAAATTGCGGCACGGCGGCTTGTATCGGTATTTTCAATTCGGCGGCTACGGTTCCGACCACGGCCATCGCCTCGAGTTGACGCGTACCGCGATCGAGCGCGGCCGCACCCTCCTGGGCCGCAGCCTCCCTAACGAAGACATCATCCTGGTCGGGGACACGCTCCACGACATCGACTGCGGGCGCCGCCTCGGCCTGACCACCGTCGCCGTCGCAACCGGTTCGACGCCGCGCGCGACGCTCGAGGCCGCGCGGCCGGACTTCGTCCTCGACAATTTCACCCCTCTCGAAGAGGTGGCCTTGATTTTCGATTGAGCGAAGGGCTTAGGGGAACAGGACGTAATTGCCCTTCTTCTTGATCAGATCCATCTCGACGCCGTCCACGACGTCGTGCTCGTTGAAAGTGATGTAGAGCTCGACGGGGTTTTTACCCTTCTTGATGCGCTTGCCCGAGTTGTCCATCAGGATGATGCTGTCCTCGATGGGATTTTGCAGCTGGTAGCTCCAGAGCCAGAGGTAGCCCCACTGCTCTTTCTCTTCGGGATACTTCAGATTGATCACGTTGGGGCCGGAGAGCAGGCGCAGCACGTCGTACATGGTGGTGACGCACTCCTGGATGGAGCCGACGACCTTCCCGGCGCGCTGCTTGGGGTCGAAGGAAACGAGGTCGATCTTTTTGCCCGACGATTTGGGGACGCAGGTCGGGGCGGGCGGCACCGGCTCTTCGGGCGCGGCGGCGGCACGGTGGCTGCGGCGGGGCCGGGAGGCCTCCTCGACATAGCCGTCGGCGTGGCTGAGCGCCGGCAAGAGGACGAAGCTAAACAGGGCCAAGGAAAAGATCAGTTTTTTCATAGGCTCATCTCGAAATAGGAAGGTGATTTTCGCTATTTACAGAATACGTTCGGCGCCGGTTTCCGTCAAATAAATTGTCGGGAGACCGGCGAGGCCTGTTCAATCCTCGAGGGAATCCAGGATGCGGTTGAGGGCATCCCGGATCGCCGCTTCTTGGATGATCTCGGTACGGCCCCCATAGCGGCGGCGGATCAGGGCAACGATCTGGTCGAACTGCATCCCGCTGCGATCGAGGTCTTCCTCAGACAAGAGGTCCCACTCTTGAAGTATCCGGGACCGGATTTGTGGCCAATGGTCCTCAAGGCGGTTGGGCGTGGGGCTCATGCCGAGGGTATTAGCCAGGCCTCGGAGGCGAGGCAAGCCAAAATCATTGAGTTTTTTGAAGGATCCTGTTTCATACCGGGAGCGTATAGAGCTTGCCCCGGGGCCAAGGGCCGAAAGCGGATAGGGATCATTTTGGACGCTGCAGAAGATCGCAAGGACATCGAGGCGGTGCTCGCCGGGAGTACGGAGGCCTTCAACCACCTGGTCAAGCGCTACCAGCGGCCCGTCTATTACCTCGCCCTGCGCATGCTCCGGGTCCCCGAGGACGCCGACGACGTCACCCAAAAGACCTTCGTGAAGGCCTACCGGGCCCTCTCGGGCTTCCGCTTCGAGTCCTCCTTCAAGACCTGGCTCTGCGCCATCGCCATCAACCTTTGCCGTACCGAATTGATGAAGACCAAGCGCCCCACCGAGGAGCTGAGCGACCGGATCTCGGACGGAGGCTTCGAGGAGCGGCAGGCGGCCGAGGAGCGAGCCTACCAAAAGGCCCACCTCGAGGCGGCCCTGGAGCGTCTCCCCCCGCGTCAAAAGGAGGTCGTGGCCCTGCGGATCTACCAGGAGATGCCCTTCAAGGACATCGCCAAGGTCCTCAAGAGCACGGAAACGGCCGTAAAAGTTAACTTTCACCACGCCATGAAGAGTCTGAGGGACTGGATTCAGAAGAAGGTGCACCATGAACCCCTGTGACCCCTATCGCGACCGACTGGCGGCCTTCGCACCGGAAGGCGAGGAAGACCGCGACCTCGCCCGCCACCTCGAGGCCTGCCCGGCCTGCCGCTCCGAATTCCAATCCTATTTGGCGCTCACCGAAGAACTCAAGGAGCTAAACCTGCCGGACCCCGGAGACCTGTACTTCCAGGCCCAGGCGAAGGCCATCGCGCGTCAAATCGCCGAGGAGGGCCGGGCCGGTCGGTCGCAGCGCCGGTGGTGGGCCCCTTCCTTAGCGCTTGCAGCGGCGGTGGTTTTATTGTTCATTGGCCTCTCCCGATTCCGCGAGACCCCCAGGATCTCCGAGCCCGAGTGGCGCGAGGCCCTGCAGTTTCTCTCCGAGGAAGAAGGGGTCCTGGACCCCGAGCCCGGCCTGGGCCTCGAGGACCTAAGCCCCGAGCAGCTGGAACGCCTCGCCACCAATATCGAGCAGCGGCTCCAGCAAGGGGACGAGGGGGATCTCCCCGAGGACAGCGGGGACTGGGACGAACTCTCGGGGCCGGAACTCGAACGGCTCCTGAAACGCCTGAACGAAACGAGCTCCAGGAGACAACATGAAGCCTAAGCGGACCCTCCTCCTCGCCCTGCTGGTATGGCTGGCGCTCCCCGCATCCCTGCAAGCTCAGGGGCCGGTCGGCGCCCCCGAGGACTCCAAGAGCGAGCGTATCCACGACCTGATTATGCAGCGGTTGAACGCCGAACTCGGCCTGAATCCCACCCAGTCCCAGCAGCTTGCCCAGATCATGCGGAAGTACCAGCAACAGCGTTTAACCCTGAAGCGCCAGCAGCGGGACCTGACCGCCCAGCTGCGCGCGGCCTCCACCAGCGGCAATGACGCCCAGGTGCAACCCCTTCTGCAAAAACTCACCGCAACCCGCAGCCAGCTCGACCAAGTTAACGACCAGATGTTCAACGAGATTCGGCCCATGCTGACCCCGATGCAGCAGGCCAAGTACCTCCTCGTGATGGACGAGATCCGGCAAGAGGTGAAGGCGATCCGCCGCCCCGTGGCTCCCGGCTATTACCCGCCGCCCGGCGCCGGGACCCCCAGCCAAGACGCGGTCCGCGTCGGGCCGCCGTATTATTGAGGATTTTGTAGGGGCGAACCTCGTGTTCGCCCTCCCCACCGTGCCCTGGGGCGAACACGAGGTTCGCCCCTACATTTTTCGGGCCGTCTCAGCCAAGCAGTCGATGATTGCCTCTTCCGCGCCTAAATAGGGCAGCAGCCGAATCGGCGTCTCGGGATAAGCCCGTGCCTTGTCGGCGAGGAGCCTTGGGATGTCCTCCTGCACGTGCCGACCCTGCGTCAAAAAATAGGGAAGGACTTTGATCTCGCTGGGATTGCCGCTCAAGGCCTGGTCGATGCCCTCGGGGATGCTGGGGGAGGCGAGCTCGAGAAAGGCGGGGATGACGGTCTGGCCCAAGCGCTCCGCGAGCCGCGCGGCGAGGCGACGGACCTCCTCGTTGGCGGCTTCGAGACGGCTGCCGTGGGCGATCAGCACCACGGCCGCTTGCTTGGGCTTCATCCTTACCTCCCTCCGGCTGTCCTACCGCAAACCCTTGCCGGAGAAAAGTCCTTAGGCGTCGTAGAGGTAGCCCAAGACCCCGCCGTAGAGCATGTAGGTCATCAGGGTTCCCAGGGCCATCACCACGCTCCCCATGAAGAAGCCCATCCCGAAGAGCGGCGCCAAAGCCGCCCCGGTGGCGAGCCACATCACGAAGGCGAAAAACAGGCCCCGCTTCCAGGAG
>SZOV01000084.1 GCA_030263375.1 Deltaproteobacteria bacterium PRO3 | reverse complement strand
GAATGAGGCTGAAATCCCGGCTCTTCGTCTTCTTCCTGCTGCCCTGGGCCCTCGGCGCCGCCCGCGCCGACGAAGTCGCGGCGCCCGCCGGCGAGAGCTTCGCCCTCTTGGAAAAGCTCATCGCCATCGACACGACCAATCCGCCGGGCAACGAGCTGAAGGCCGCCGAATTCGTCCGCGACTATCTGGCCCGCGAAGGCATCCCCTCCGAGATCCTCGAACCCGCGCCGGGCCGCGGCAACCTGATCGCGCGGCTGCCCGGCGCCGGCAAAGCCGAGCCCTTGCTGCTCCTCGGACACCTGGACGTCGTCCCCGCCGACCCCAAGGAATGGCAATCGCCGCCCCTACAGCCCCGGATCGCCGACGGCTACCTTTACGGCCGCGGCGCCCTCGACATGAAGGGGCTGGTCGCCCTCCAGATACAAACCCTCGTCCGGTTGAAGCGCGAGGCCGTGAAGCTCGACGGCGACGTGATCCTCGCCTTGGTGGCCGACGAGGAGGCGGGCGGCAAGCAGGGCGCGGGCTTTTTGGTGGAAAGGCATTGGGACCTGGTGAAGGCCGGCTACGTCTTCGGGGAGGGAAGCGTGGGCCTCGCGCGGGACGGCCTGCATCTCTACCCGATTCAGGTCGCGGAAAAGGGCGTCGCGTGGATGCGACTGACCGCCCGCGGCGCCTCGGGACATGGATCGATGCCGGCGGCGGACAACGCCGTCGCCAAGCTGGCCCGCGCGGTCGACCGCATCGCCTCGTGGCGGCAGCCGATCGTGGAGACGCCGATCGCGGCGCGGTTCCTCGCCGGCCTCGCCGAGAAGTTTTCCTTTCCCAAATCCTTTTTGATGCGACACCTCTTCGACTGGCCAATCGCGCCACTGGCCGCGCGCTTCTTCGGCGGCTCTCTCGAAAAAGAAAAGATCCTCAACGCCATGCTGCGCAACACCGCCACGCCGACGGTGCTCCAGGCGGGGAGCAAGACCAACGTGATCCCGGCCCAGGCCGTCGCCGAGATCGACGCGCGCATCCTGCCGGGCGAGACGCCGGAGTCCTATGTCGAAAAGGTCCGCGCGCGCATCGCCGACCCCGGCATCGCGATCGAGCTGATCCAGGCAAACGCGGCCAACCAATCGCCCTTCAACACGCCCTATTTCGCGGCGATCGAGGCGGCGATCCGCAGGCACGACCCCGAGGCCGTGGTCCTCCCCTTCGTCTCGCCGGGCGCCACCGACAATCGCTTCTTTCGCGGCAAGGGCGCCCTCGCCTACGGCATCATCCCCTTCTTGATCCAACCCAAGGACCTGGCCGGCCTGCACGGCAAGGACGAGGCCATCCCCGTCGCCGAGCTGGAACGCGGCGAGAAAATTCTCTGGGATTTGGTGATCTCGCTACAGGCGGAAAAGCCCCCTCCTCGCCCATAATTCCAAAAAAGTATGCCGGCGCCCGTCGCAGGCGGCGCGGAGGCAGCGCAAATAGAAGGCCACGCCGTAGCTTCGGCACAGGGCCCAAGGATGCCTCCAGATGTCGCGATTTTGGATGATTCCTACCACCATAGCCGCCTCTGCCTCCTTTACGTCTCCCCCCATTATTTAGATGGCGCGCCTCGCCAAAAGTTTCGTCATCCAAAGCGCCCGCAGGCTCGTAAGTCCCGCCAAAGGAGATCACGAGCCATGTTGGAAACCCCACAAGACGTCCTCAACGAATATGAAAATCGCCCCCGCGCCTTGACGCCGGGCTTCATCGCCGCCCTTCCTTGGGGCGAGATCCGAAAACACCCGCTCGACCCGCGCTTCTTCCCTGTCCTGCGCTACATGCGCGACATCGAGCGCTTCACCGAGGTGTATTTTGAGGAGCTGCGCCGCACGCCGACCGGCAAGGAACCCGCCATCCGCCGCTTCATGGAGCGCTGGAATCAAGAGGAGGCGCAGCACGGCGACCTGCTCCAGCGCTTCCTCGCCGAGGCAGGCTGCCCGGCGGAGCCCGACTGGCCTGTGCGGGCCAGGGCCGCCATCCCGCTCCGCTACAAGGTGGAATCCCGCCTGACCACCTCGCTGACCAAGGTCTTCGGCAGGCACTTCTCCCCGACCCACATGGTCTGGGGGGCGATCAACGAGCTGAGCACCCTGCAGGGCTACCGCCGCTTGATCGAGCTGGCAGGGCACCCGGTCTTGACCGCCCTGCTGCGAGGCATCATGCAGGAAGAGTCGATCCACGTCTTTTTCTACTTCAACATCGCGCGCCTGCAGCTGGAACGTTCCCGTTTCGATCAAAGGCTGGCCCGCTTCATCATCCGCCATTACTGGGCCCCGGTGGGCACGGGGATCAAGCCGGCACAGGACACCGAACTGGTGGTGCAAACCCTTTTTGGCGACGAGGCGGGAAGAAAGGCCATGGAAGACCACGTCAATGCCCGCCTAGAGGACTTACCAGGCTTTTCAGGAGTCAAAACGGTGACAGATAAAATAAACGAATATATTCAAATGATTAATGTGGAAAATGCAAACCTCGCTCGCTAGATATTCACCTTCTTTTTCTCTCAGTTTGATAAATTTTTCAAAATGATAAGGAGTGATTTTTAAGAATGTACATTTTTCAAGGATTTAGCGACGCGCACGGTGGCACAGTGATTGCTTTACCGTTGGAGCAATAGGTGGGGTTCTACTGAACCTGGCAAGGGGCAAATCAACAACTAGGAGGAGAAGATATGAAGAGCGTCGCACTTCACGTGCCCATTTCTGGCCACCATGCCGGCTTCTGGACTTTGTTCCGGGGCTTTTTCCATGTCCAACCGTTCCGGAGCATCATGCACGACTCGGCCTTACCCAAGGGGGAACCCCTGAATTCCGACGAGGAAATCCTCTTCTTCAAAGAGGAAGAGGAGTTGGAGGCCTATATCCGAAGCTTCCGGGAATAACGGACGTCCTCAACGACAATCGGGAAGCGAGGAACTCGCCGAGCAGACTTGGCTGCGGTAGAGGCTGCGGATCATCCCGCTGGAGATGCGCGTCTCCGCGGGAAGCTCCGCCGCGCGGAAGTTCTCGACGGTGAAAAAAACGCCGTCCAGCAGCTGGATCGCGGCCAGGCTGACCGGCGTAGTGCCTTCCCGGTAGTCGGGGGGCGTCAGGCCGATGAAGGCCTGGGCCGGCAGGACGCGTCCCAGAAAGGCCAAGAGCCCGTTGTAATAAGAGTGAGCGGGACTGCCTTCCGTCGTGAATCCCGCCCAGATCGCGGTCCCTTCCGTCGTGTAGCACGTGACGGGGGCCGCCCTGCCCTCCGTCGTGATAAAACAACCCAGGGAGAGAGCCCGGTCCTCGGCGGGGACCGCTTCCAACATCTGCGCCAACTGACCCATGACCCGTTCCCGGGCCCGGCCCAAGAGGCCCACCGCAAACTCGCGCCGCTCCTCCTCGTTGCGAAAACGCATGCGGCCGAGGGCGGCCGCATCGGCGCCGCGAAACAGATAATCTCCGCTATGCAATTGCGTGATGTCGAGCGAGGCGGTCGCCTCGCCGTAGATGGCTTCGAATTCGTCGGGGGCGACGACCCTTCCGCTGCGCATGGCGCGGTCCACGGCCTGACGGAGCGACATAAGCTTCCTCCTTGCGATTGGCAGGCCCCCGATTTTTCGGATTCCCTAGCGTATCGCCGGCCCACCCGGGAAGTTGCTAAAAAACCGGGCCTCACCCTGGGGATAGACCGCGGCGAGAAAGACAAATCGTTCTCGAGGCTTCACGATTTTCATCCCCAGGAAATCGGGAATTTGAAAGTCCCCGCCGGCAAATCCGCATCCGGACGATGCTTCCGGGCCTTCGCTTGTGGAAAGGGTTTATTCACAGCTGTGAATATTTTTTCCGCCGGAACTTTTCCTAATCATTTCATGGGCTCAATTTTTTCCAAAAATACTTCATTGAGGGAAACGCCGTTTTTGGTTTTATTGCGGACATCGACGCGACGAACCGCTCTTTTAAAATTAAACCTACCGTTTAGGGATCAGCGACCGACAGCGGCTGGGTGGCGCCAGCAAGGGGGATGAAAATCCAAAATCTGCTAAGGCGGGCTCCTCGCGAGGGGAGCTCTCGGCGGAGGGTCCGGAACCACGGATAAGTCACCTCTGAACAGCCAGTCGCAAAACGGTCAAAAAGGCCATAATGGGAGGGGCGGCCGAAAGGCTTAGCCCCTATCGCAAGGACGCAACAGACTCTCAAGGTCGGCTTAGCGGGCATTCTTCGGAAGGCCGGCGGCAAGGTCAAAAGAGGAGGAACCTGGAAGCGGGTTTACAAGGTCCTCGCGAGAAGACCATCAAGGCCGTTGGAAATCCCATAAGAGGACAGATTACCAAAGGCCCTAGCCAAGGGGCCAAAAGTGGTCGACTCCCACCGACGGAACAAATCCCTGGAACCGAGGCGGCCGCGTTAGAACTCCGATATCCATCGGAGCCGCGCGGAGAAACCAACGGCACGAGGGAATGAGGATCCGACAAGGATTACTGCCATCGATGAGGGTTTCAACACTCTAGAGGGACGGAAGCCTGGACCCTAGACGGTAGATTTAATCGCAGCAGCCCGGCGTTGATCGCGCGCAGCGGCCATTCACGAGTGGCCCCTACCGTAATCAGCCCGGGCCGCTGTGTTTTTGGGTCCGGCTTGACTTCGCTTTCCGCGCCCTGCACCATGGGCTCCTACCAAGGAGCTCCTCCATGAAACTTTACTGGCTACCCCTCTCCCCCAACAATTACCCGATCAGCGCCCTGGCCGATCACCTGGGGATCTCCCTGGAACGCCAGCGCCTCGATCCCGCCAAGGGCGAGACCCGCTCTCCGGAGTTTTTGCAGCTCAACCCCAACGGCAAATGCCCCGTCCTGGTCGACGGCGACTACGTCCTATGGGAATCCAACGCCATTCTCATCTACCTCGCCGGCAAAAAACCCCAGTCCGGGCTCTGGCCCGCCGACGAGCTCGCGCGCATCGACATCACGCGCTGGCTGATCTGGCAGCAGGCCCACTGGATGCGCGGCTGCGGAACCTTGTTCTGGGAGCGACTCCTCAAAGGGCTGTTCGGCGGCGGGGCCCCGAATCCCGAGAAGGAAAAAGAAGGCGAGGACGCCGTCAAGTTTTACGGCAAGGTCCTCGACGGCTGTCTGGAAGGTAAGAAATTTCTGACCGGAGATAGCCTGACCATCGCCGATTTCTCGGTCGCCGCCCCCCTCCCTTTGGCGGCAGCCGCTCGGCTCCCCCTGGACGGCTTTTCGAATATCAAGCGTTGGTACGAACAAATCGCCGCCCTGGAGGCCTGGCAGAAGAATCTGCCGAGGCCGTTCGCTAAATAAGGAGAAGTTGATGGCCTACGACGAAGCGCTGGCCGAGCGGGTCCGCCGCGCACTACGGGGCGAAAAATCGGTCGTCGAAAAAAAGATGTTCGGCGGCATCGCCTTTCTGCAGGCGGGCAAGATGAGCGTCGGCATTCTAGGCAAGGACTTAATCGTACGCGTGGCCCCCGAAGAACAGGAAAAACTCCTGCGTTACCCTTCGGTCCGCCCCATGGACTTCACCGGCCGCCCGATGCGGGGTTTTCTCTACGTCGGGCCCAAGGCCACCGCCTCGGGGGCGGGCCTCGCCTCGTGGATCCGGCGCGGCCTGGCCTTCGCCAAGACACTTCCCGCCAAGAAAAAGATGGTCTCGAAAAAAAGAAAGGTCCGCCCATGACCCTCGAGGAGCTCCATCGCCTCTGCGACGCCTGGCTGGAGGCCTGGACCGGCAATAAGCCGGAAAGGCTGCTGGCGCACTATGCCGACGACGCCTTCTATCGCGATCCCGCGCGCCCGGAGGGGTTGCGCGGACGTGAGGACTTGGCGACTTATTTTGAAAAATTGCTGGCGAAGAATCCCGAATGGCGCTGGCGCCGGCAGGCCATCTTCCCAACCGAAAAGGGCTTCGTCCTCAAGTGGGAGGCGAGCCTCCCGCGCGGCGGCACGGTCCTCCGCTTGGAGGGGATGGATCTAGTCGAATTGGAAGGCAATAAGATCCGCCGCAACGAGGTGTACTTCGACCCGACGCCGCTGCGCGCCTAAACCGGCCGGCACCCTGCCCCGGGCTCAATTGCGGGAACACTCCGGCATTCTCCCGCTCATTCCGCCGAAAATTGGATCTTCTTGTGGCTCCCGTCGCAGAAGGGCTTCTTCTCCGAGGCCCCGCAGCGGCAGAGGAAGGCCTTGGTCGTCCGCTGCACGGTCCGGCCGCTAGCCGCGCAGATTTCCAAGTTTCCCTCGACCTGCAGGGGGCCGTTAGGCAGGGGCTTCACCGAAAGCTTGCCGCCCCGCTCGGCCAGGGCCGGTGACTCGACCGTCGCGGGCTCGCCGGTCGCGCGAAAGCCCGCCTCGACGTGGCTTCGATCGCAGAAGGGCTTGTTCTTGGAGGCGCCGCAGCGGCAGAGCGTCGCGCGATAGCCGGCCTGACGGCCCGGGATCTCCAGATCGGCATGGAAGGCCAAGGGACCGTTCTCCCAGAGGCGCAGGTGATTGACCGGCGGGGCGCCCTCGCCCTCGACCCCGTCCGAGCGCTCGTAGGTCAGGGCCCCCGAGGGGCACATCTGCACCAAGTGGGCCACTTGGTCGGCCGAGACCGCCTCGGGATGGATCCAAGGCCCGCTGACGTTCGGCCTAAAGACGCCGGGATGCCCCAGGACGCAGTTGCGGGAATGGATGCAACGGCTTCCTTCGAAGCGCACGACCACCGAGGGACAACGGTATTCTTCCTTGCTCTTCGCCATGACAGAGGCACTCCTCTGATTGGGAATGAGCCCCGAGTGTAACAAAGATCGGGAAAGGCGCCCACGGCTTTTCGCGGGCGCGGGAGGACGCCTTGAGTCGCCGATTAGCGTCGCGCCGACCAGGCTTCGGCCTGCCCGTTTCCTTCCGCGCCCTCGCTTCCTCGGCCGGAAAATTGCTTCACCGCCTGGGCGACGTTGTAAATGGGAAGGGCCACGCGAAGCATCGCGTAGCGATCGCCGGCCGCGAGGGAATCGCCGCCGCCCAAGGCAAGGAGTCCGGCCTCGAGGGCCAAGGCGTTCCAACCCAAGCCCAGGCGCAGGGCCGGGACCAAGGCCGCCCCTTCCAGGCCGCCTTCGCCGCGGATCGCGCCCGCCTTCAAGACCAGGTCGAGGTTGTAGAAGACGCGGCGATTGGCGTTGTAGCGGAGGCCCGCCGTCCCGCCGATCTGCCAGAGCCCTTCGCCCCAGCGGGCGGCATTCAAGCCCAGCAGGAGATTGATAGGGCTGTTTTCATAGCGAGGCTCCGCCCGGCTGCAGGGCCCCAGGCCGATCTCCGGGTTGAAATCGAGCCTCAGGCTCGGCTCTTGGTTTTGAGTGACGTTCACGCCCAGGCTGGTCCCGAGCAGTTGGAGGTATTCCAGACAAGCGCCCATGCGCCCTCCTTCCGTGGTGATAGATTGTTAGGGGAAGGCACTAGGGAGAGAAAGATTGGAGTGCGGAACCTTCCTTAAGAAGATCCCACGTGCGCCCCGCCCGGCCTTGGGAGGCCGAGGCCCTCATGTGACGAAATTATCGGCTTCTGGCGCCGGAGTTGCGCCATTTCTTGGGAAGCGTCCCACCGGGACTCTTCGCACGGTTATGGTTAAAAACGCAACATCACTCCGCCGCCCAGGAAGAAGTCCGAGTCCCAATTCGCCACCAACCCGAAATTTTTGGTAAATCGGTACTCCAGCTCGAGGTGGTAGTCGTTCTTGACCCGGTTGTCCCGGATCTCGTATTCGAATTGATACTCCCAGCCGAATTGCAGCCGGTCGGTCAGCTGCAGCTCGCTGCCCAGGGTCAGGCGCAGGACGGCCTCGGTATCGAAGTGAAGCTCGGCGTCGATCAGCAGGGGCAGGACGTAGCGCACGCCGATCAATCCGGAATTTCCCGTTTCCAGCTCGTCGCGCTCGAAGTTGCCGCCGACGATCAGGCTGAAAAATTGGGTGAAACGGTGCGCCAAGACCGGCGTGATCTCGTACTCCTTCCGGTAATTGTAGTCGAAATCCAGCTCGAAGGAGTTCCGCGCGCTGAAACCGCTGAGGAAGCCCTCCAACATGTTGGACTGCAGGCCGATGTTGCCGACCATGAACCAGTCCTCGTCCCCCGTCTCCTCCGCCAGCCGCCTCGCGTTTTTCTTCGAGATCGCGTCGTCGGGTCCCTCGTAATGCACCACCCGCGCCATCCCACCCATCATGTGGTAGAGATTGTGGCAGTGGAAGAACCAATCCTTTTCCTGATCGGCCAGAAACTCGATGGTCACGCGGCCGTTGGGCGGAACGTTGACGGTGTGCTTCAGGGGGCTGTAGTCGCCCTGCCCGTTCAGGACTCGGAAAAAATGCCCGTGCAAATGGAGGGGATGCCACATCATCGTCTTGTTAACGAAGACGAAGCGGACGTTCTCGCCCTTCCGGATTCGGATCCAGTCCGCCTCGCTGAGCAAGGTGTCGTTGAAGGACCAAACGTAGCCTTCCATGAATCCGGTCAGCTCGAGGACCACCTCTCGGGACGGATTGCCCGGCGGCAGGGTCGTGGGCGCCGGCGCGCGCAGCGGGCCGTAATCCTCCAGGATGCGGCCGCCCTCGCCCGGCTTCATCGCTCCCATCCCGGGCATGCCGTGTCCCGCGTGCCCCATGGCCCCGACGTGCCCCTCTCCGTGCCCGCCCATCGACATCTTGAAGAGGTTCGGCTTGGGGATGTCCGGGGCGGCGACCACCTCCGTCGCCTCGCCCAGGATGCCCGAGGCGTATCCCGTGCCGTCCTGGGCGGTGGCCCGCAGCTCGTAGGCGCGCGCATCGGGAACGGTGACGAGAAAGTCGTAGGTCTCCGCCATGCCCATCAGGACTCGCCGGACCGCGATCGGCTCGACGTCCTGCCCGTCGGCGGCGACGAGCGTCATGTCGCCGCCGGCGAATTCAAGGTTGAAATAGCTCGAGGAGCCCGCGTTGATGACGCGCAGGCGGATGCGCTCGCCGGGTTTCGTGGGGCCCAGGGAGGCGCGGGTTTGCCCGTTGATCAGGAAGGCGTCGTAGCCCACGTCGGAGAGATCCATCGGAGGCATGCGGCTTAAAGCGCTCTTCAGCCTGGCGCCCAGCGCCCGGTTCTTCAGGACCTTGTACCAGGATTGGACGCTGCCCTTTTTCCAGGCGTACCAGTCGCCGTCCTTTTTGAGATGCTCCAGCACGCGCCGGGGATTTTCATCGGTCCAGTCGGACAGGACCACCACGGCCTCCCGGTCGGCTTTCTTAGATTCGCTCCTGGGATGAATCACGATGGGCCCGTAGACCCCGCGCTGCTCCTGGAGCCCGACGTGGCTGTGGTACCAGTAAGTCCCCGCCTGGCGGATGGGAAAGGTGAAGGTATGGGACTTTCCGGGCGGGATGGGCGGGGTATTGAGAAAAGGAACCCCGTCTTGGTCGGGCGGAAGCAACAAGCCGTGCCAGTGGATCAAGGTGTCGGCGTCCATCTTGTTGTGGAAGGTGACGCGGAGCGTGTCGCCCTCGGTGAATTCCAAAAGCGGCCCGGGAATTTGGCCGCCGACCGCCATGGCTCGGACCGGCTTGCCGGTGACGTTCATCGTCTTGTAATCGACGTCGATTTCGTATTCGACCGTGCGCGCCTCTGCGGAGGAAACCGCCAGGACGAGGAAAAAGCCGGCTGAAAGAAGGACCTTAATCAAAATCCACCAACTCGAGGTTCATGTAGCTCTGCCCTTGGACGACCTCCTTCCCCTTCGCGACGATGCCGACCGGGTCCTCGTTGGCGTCCAGCTTCACCGCGCCTCGCACCAGGGTGAAGCGGGTCAAGGCGAAGGGCTGCCCCTGCCCCCGCAGGGGATCGGGGCGGTCGATCAGGTGGAAGTGCAGGTGCGGCTCGGTGGAGTTGCCCGAGTTCCCCAGCAGGCCCAGGACCTGGCCGGCCGCGACGGCGTCGCCCGGCTTGACTCGAATCTTCCCGGGCTGGAGGTGGGCATAAAAGGCGTAAAGGCCGCCGCCGATGTCGACGATGACGTAATTCCCGCCGATCGTCTCGAGGTCGATGGCGACGGCCATCGCCTTGGCGTTGGGGACGTTCTCCGGGATGCCGTCCTTGACCGCGACCACTCGGCCCGCCGCGGCGGAGAGAATCTCCTGGCCGTAGGCGTGATAGCTGGCGTTGCTTTTGGGGTCGCCCGCGTAGTTCTTTCCGTCCTCGCCCAGCTTGATCCAATCGACCGCATAGCGCTCGGGCGCGTAGAGCTGCCCGGAGAGCGGGACCAGGATGCGGCGGTGGATGGAACCGTTGCCGGGCCCGTTGGGCGTCCACCAACGCTCGCCGCGCAGGGGCGGCGCGATTTCGCGCGGGGCCTGGGAAGAGACCGATACGGTGGGGCCCTCCAGGGTCATCGCGGTCTCCGGGCGCCCCTGCTCCTCGACGCGAAAACTGGTTCGAACGGCGTCGACCTTTCCGGCCTTTTCCGGCAGATCGACCCACAGAAAGAAGACCCCGGCCCCGCCCGGCGGCAAGACGGGATTTTGCGGTTGATGATAGTTTTCTTGGACCGCGGAAAACCGTTCGGCCAAGGCCGGACCTCGGACCTCTTCGGAGAAAACTTCCCGGCCTTCCATCATGAGGCGGATTTGCAGGGAGGTGAAACGGAGCGGCTTGGCATGAAAGTTAGCCAACAGGATCTCGTAGGCCAAACGGTCGCGCCCCTCGCCGCGAAATCTCTGGATTTCGGCTTGGACCGGCCGAGAGTCCAATTTGAAGGGAAGGGATTCCGCGGCCCAGGCCGCAAATACAGGAAGTACCCCGAGAATCGATAGGGCCAAAGCCATCGCACCTTTCATCGCCACCGCCTTTTTGGAATGGGTCAACGTCGGATTACAAAATTTAAAATCTTTTCTCTTGATAAATGTACGAAACCCTATACAAAAGCCGCATCTTTTCGGGCGAGGAGAAAGGGCATGTCTTTTGAGCTTTTTCCCCGACGACAATCAACTCCAACACATGACGCTTCGCGAACTGGTGGACCGCTGGGAGACCTCGGAATTGCAGTTGATGGAGGCCCAGTCCCGCATCGAACAGACCCTCAACTTGGCCCTGATGTATAACGACCGGGAGTTCAAGGACTGCATCGCGGGCCTGGTCGCGGAAAAAAACTCGATCCTGAAATTCATCGAGCAGGTCGTCTTCCACCTGCGGCGCAAGGCGAAGCAGCTTCCCTACGAGAGCCATTGAGGCCGCTCCTATTTCAGCGGAAGGCGCGATTCTAACGGGCGCCTCGGGCCGCTCCAAGGCAAATCTTCATTTTTTGAAAAGATAGAGGTACTGGCCGTAACCCTCTTTTTCCATGTCTTCCTTGGGAATGAAGCGGAGAGAGGCCGAATTGATGCAGTAGCGCATCCCGGTGGGCGCGGGGCCGTCGGGAAAGAGGTGACCGAGGTGGGAATCCGCCCCCTTGCTGCGCACCTCTGTGCGGGTCATCAGGTGACTGCGGTCGGTTTTCTCGACCACCGCCTCCTTTTGCAATGGACGGGTAAAGCTTGGCCAGCCTGTCCCCGAGTCGAACTTGTCGGTGGAGCTGAACAGCGGCTCGCCGGAGACGACGTCGACGTAGATGCCCTCCCGGTGATTGTCCCAATACTCGTTGGCGAAGGGGCGCTCGGTACCGTCCTTCTGGGTGACGGTGTATTGCAAGGGGGTCAATTTCGTCTTCAATTCCGCGTCGCTGGGTTTAGACATAACAGGTCCTCTTCCGGCTGGCTGGGCCCACAGGGCGTTTCCGGCCACCACCAAAATGATAAGGGAAATCCATAAAGATGACAATTTTCGCATGGCACTTCTGACTGGTTACGGCTTGGATGCGGAAATGGACGTAAGGTAACAAAAAAAGAAACCCCGTTGGATTTCTCCAACGGGGTCCTAATTTAAATCCGGCGGCGGATGATTCGCCTGCCCGAAGTAAATTCGGGCAGGCTAAAGCTCAGGGGGGCGGTTCCGCCTCCCCCCTTCACCCCCCATCGGATAAGGGAGTTTTTGCGCTTAAAAAAGAAACCCCGTTGGATTTCTCCAACGGGGTCCTAATTTAAATCCGGCGGCGACCTACTCTCCCACTGAGCTGCCCCAGCAGTACCATCGGCGCTGAGCGTTTTCACTTCCGAGTTCGGGATGGGATCGGGTGGTACCCGCTCGCTAAGGCCACCGGAAAATGTTAATGCCTGGCCCCGGTTCCGCCCATGCGGAACCGGGACAGAGGCATTTTGATAATTGCATACGATCTTTTGAAAACTTTCATCGGCAGATATCTCAAAAATTTTAGGTCTGGTTGTAGAGACAATCCGAAGATTGTCTCTACCTGGGCTTGTGGCCCATGAACCCGACCAAAATTTAAAAAATGGTCAAGCCGAACGACCGATTAGTACTGGTCAGCTAAGAACATTAACTGCTCTTACACACCCAGCCTATCAAACTCGTAGTCTACGAGTGGTCTTCTTACCCCTCACGGAGTTGGGAGAACTTATCTTGAGGTCGGTTTCGCACTTATATGCTTTCAGCGCTTATCCGATCCGGACTTAGCTACCCGGCGTCTGCTACTGGCGTAACAGCCGGAACACTAGCGGTCCGTCCATCCCGGTCCTCTCGTACTAAGGACAGATCCTCTCAATTCTCCTGCGCCCACGGAAGATAGGGACCAAACTGTCTCACGACGTTTTGAACCCAGCTCGCGTACCGCTTTAATTGGCGAACAGCCAAACCCTTGGGACCTACTTCAGCCCCAGGATGCGATGAGCCGACATCGAGGTGCCAAACCGCATCGTCGATGTGAACTCTTGGATGCGATCAGCCTGTTATCCCCGGCGTACCTTTTGTCCGATGAGCGATGGCCCTTCCATACAGAACCACCGGATCACTAAAGCCTACTTTCGTACCTGCTCGACTTGTAGGTCTCGCAGTCAAGCTCCCTTCTGCTTTTACACTCAACGGCTGGTTTCTAATCAGCCTGAGGGAACCTTTGCGCGCCTCCGTTACAATTTGGGAGGCGACCGCCCCAGTCAAACTACCCACCAGGCAGTGTCCTCGTCCCCGATCAGGGGACTGAGTTAGAAATCCAAAACAATCAGGGTGGTATTTCAAGGTTGGCTCCACCGAGTCTAGCGGCCCGGCTTCAAAGCCTCCCACCTATCCTACACAGACTCCTTCGAATTTCACTGCCAAGTTGCAGTAAAGGTGCACAGGGTCTTTCCGTCTTTCCGCGGGTAGACGGCATCTGCGCCGCCAATACAATTTCGCTGAGTCGCCGGTGGAGACAGTGGGGCCATCGTTACGCCATTCGTGCAGGTCGGAACTTACCCGACAAGGAATTTCGCTACCTTAGGACCGTTATAGTTACGGCCGCCGTTTACTGGGGCTTC
>SZOV01000083.1 GCA_030263375.1 Deltaproteobacteria bacterium PRO3 | reverse complement strand
GGGAAGGGGATGCGCGTCGTCCACAAGCCCGAAGAGCTGGAAGAGGCCGCCCGCTCCGCCGAGCGCGAGGCCCTGGCCTTCTTCAAGGACAAGACGATCTTTTTGGAAAAATACCTCGAGCGACCGCGGCACATCGAGGTCCAGATCCTGGGCGACGAGCACGGCAACCTGGTGCATCTCTACGAGCGCGAGTGCTCGGTGCAGCGGCGCCACCAAAAGATGATCGAGGAGACGCCGTCCCCTTCGATCGACGCGACATTTCGGGAAGAGATCTGCGCCGCCGCCCTCCGCGTCACCAGGCAGGTCGGCTACGCCTCCGCGGGCACCGTCGAGTTCATCGTCGACGAGGCGGGGCATTTCTATTTCCTCGAGGTCAACACCCGCCTGCAGGTCGAGCACCCGGTGACTGAGGCCGTGACCGGCGTCGACCTGGTGAAGGCGCAGATCCTGGTCGCGGAGGGCCACGCGCTGCCCTTGAAGCAGGAGGACATCCGCCAGCGCGGCCACGCCGTCGAGTGCCGCCTCTACGCCGAGGACCCCGAAAATCACTTTCTCCCGGCCGAAGGCAGCGTCGGCGTCCTGGTCGAGCCCCAGCGGCCTGGGATCCGCGTCGACTCGGCCCTCGAGGCGGGAAAGCCGGTGCTCTCCCTCTACGACCCGATGCTCGCCAAGCTGATCGCCGTGGGCTTCAACCGCAAGGAGGCCCTGATGAAGATGGACGCCTTGCTGCGCGACTACGTCCTGCTGGGGATCCGGCACAATCTCGATTTCCTGCGCTATACGCTCAATTCCAAGGCCTTCCAGGAGGGCCGCTACCACACCCACAGCGTGGCCGAGCTCCTCGCGGAATATTTGGAAAAGCGCGGTCCCGACAAGCCGGCGCCGGACCTGGCCTACGCGATCGCCGCCCTGGCCGGGAAGGGGGGCGCCGCGCCGGCGGCCGGCGCCGAGGCGCCGCGGGCCGAACCGACGGCCGCGCTGAAAGGATTCAAGAACGCCTGATGAAGACCGAGTTTCAAATCGGCGGCGAAACCGCCGCGGCGGAGTGGTCCCGGGACGGCGATCTCGTCACGATGCGCCTGCTCGAGCGCGAGCTGAAGGTCGAGATCCTGCGCTGGGAGCCTCCCTTTTTCACCGTGCGGCACTGCGGCCACCGCATTCACGGGGCCTTCTATCGCAATGCCGATTTCGTCGACGTCCACCTCCCCAAGGGCAATTTCCGGATCCGCTTTCCGAAGGCGGCCCGAGGCGGCAAGGCCGCGGCCCACGCCGGGGGGCTGAGCTCGCCGATGCCGGGCAAGGTGGTCAAGGTCTTCGTCAAGGCCGGCGACGCGGTCAAGAAGGGCGACCTGCTGATGATGCTCGAGGCGATGAAGATGGAGCACAAGATCCTGAGCCCGCAGGACGGTAAGGTAAAGAAGATCCTGTTCCAAGAGGGCGAGCGGGTCGGTCAGGATAGCGAGTTGCTCGAGATCGGCGAATAGGCCGGTTTTTTTTCTACCAACTTCCCGAGGCGCCTCCGCCGCCGAATTTCCCGCCGCCGCCGCGATAGCCCGACTTGCCCCCAAGTCCAATCCCCGCGAGCAGGACCTGTAAAAAGTTGAGCGTTAGGTCCGCGTATTTTCCCGAAAACTTTCGGTGGTAGACCACGCGCCCGCGGCTCGAGATCGTCATCTCGCCGCCCAGCAGGACGACGAGCAGGACGAAGGCCCCCAATCCTCCCAGGACGAGCAGCAAGGGCTTGAGGTCCTTCGGCGACGTTTCGCCCGGCGCGGGGGCCTGCGGCTGGGGGCTGAGGACTCCGGAGTCGTCCAGGATGTAGCCCTGGGGCGGAGGCGGCAGGGGACGGGCCGTGAGCGGCGGCAGCCACGCCAGGGCGACGCCGATTCCGATAAGGAGCAACTTGAGGAACGTGATTCTCCCCATGGCGGCAATTTATGATGTTCTTTGCGATAGCGCGATGCTATTTTTTTTCGCCGGTGTTACCCAAGATTTTGGGAATTCGAAGGAAAAGGTGTCCTATGGAATATAGCCCTGAAAAAGCGACCCTGGCGATCAGCCTGATGGCGGCGCTGGCCGACGGCGACAAGGCGAGCCCGGAGCGGGAGCAGCTCAAGAAGGCGGCGGAATCCTTCTCCGACCCCAACTTGAATCTGATGCAAGTCTACCAGGAGGTCCTGCTCGGCAAGGTGGGCTTGCCGCAGCTGGTCCAGGTCCTGGACGGCCGCGAGCGGCGCCTGCTGGCCTACGAGATGGCGGTGGCTGTTTGTGACGCGGACGGGGTCGCCAACGAAGCCGAAAAGAAATTTTTAGAAGACCTGCGCCGCGAGCTGGGCCTGGAAGAGGCGGCCGCCGTCCCCATCTTCCGTCAGGCCGAAGAGTTGGCCGCTGCGCCCTTGGCCGCGGCCGCCGGGACCTCCGGCTCCGCCGCGAGGCCGGCGGTCGACGAGGCCGCCCTCGACAAATCGATCCTGAACTACGCTATCCTCAACGGGGCCCTCGAGCTCTTGCCCAATTCCCTCGCTACCATGGCGATCATCCCCCTGCAGACCAAGATGGTCTACGAGATCGGCCAGAGCTACGGCTTCAGCCTGGACCGCGGGCACATCAAGGACTTCATGGCGACCATCGGGATCGGCATGACCTCGCAGGTCCTCGAAAACTACGCGAAGAAATTCCTCGGCAAGTTTTTGAAAAAATCCCTGGGTGGGCTGTTGGGCGGCCTGGGCCGCCAGGCGACCAGCTCGGGTTTCTCCTTCGCCAGCACCTACGCCCTGGGGCAGTTGGCCAAAAGTTACTACGCCCAGGGCCGGCGTCTCGATTCTGGACAACTGAAGGGCGCTTTTCAAGACCTCCTCAGCGGCGCGCAAGGTCTGCAGGAGAAGTATTTGGGCCAGATCCAGCAAAAGGCGCAGGGGCTGGACGTTTCGCAGATCCTCTCGATGGTGCGTCGGTAAGGGCGGGGCCATCGACGGAAGGTCGACGGCGCGCTAACCGCATTTCAGGCGTTTGCACTCACGGTGGCGGAAACAGTCGACCAGGTGGTCGTTGACCATGCCGACCGCCTGCATGTGCGCGTAGAGGATCGTCGAGCCGACGAAGTTGAAGCCGTGCTTCTTCATGTCCTTGCTGAAGGCGTCCGAGACCTCGGTCTTCGCGGGTATTTCTTTCAAGCTTTGGAAGGCGTTGTGCCGCGGCTTGCCGCCGACGAAGGCCCAGCTGTACGCGGCGAAGCTGCCGAATTCCTTTTGCACCTCCAAAAAGGCGCGGGCATTGCGGATCGCCGCCTCGACCTTGAGGCGGTTGCGCACGATCCCCGGGTCATTGAGCAGTCGCCGGACGTCGGCGGCGTCGAAGCGCGCGACCTTGCGCGGGTCGAAGCCGGCAAAGGCTTTGCGGTAGTTTTCGCGCTTGCGCAGGATGGTGATCCAGCTGAGGCCCGCCTGGGCCCCCTCGAGGATCAGGAATTCGAAGAGCTTGCGGTCGTCGAAGACCGGGACGCCCCATTCCTCGTCGTGATAGCGGACGTAAAGCGGGTCCTCGCCGGCCCAGCCGCAGCGGATGATCTTGGACGCGGTCATGGTTCCTCCTTGCGGTATTTCCGCCTGGTTATCTCAGGGCAGGGGCTTCAGGCAACCTTCTCCGCCATCGGCCGATTTCCCTCCCGTTCTATGAACGGTGGGCACTTTATCCATTCCCGGACCTTTGGTCTCGGGTCCAACGCGGGCACGACGTCTCGATACCCCCGACCGGCGGAGTTGTGGCGCCATGTATCCGCGGCGTTTCGGGCCCTGGCGATAGACTGCCGGGATGAGGTCGCCGTTTCCGCCTTGATCCGAGGATTGGAAGCAAACGGCGACCCGAGGGCCGCCCTCGCCTCCTTGTCCCCGGGCGAGCGCGATGAGATCCTGTCCCACGTCGGGGCGGCTCGTTTCGCGGAGCTCTCGGCTATCGCCGCCGAGCAAGACCCCGAACTTTTCTTCGAACAACTCCTGAACTTTTGGTTGCGGCTCGATGGCGAGGCGCAGGCGGCGTCTCAGGTCGCCGGACTGAGCGTCCTGGCTGAGGCGCCCGACGAGGGGAGTAGGCCCGCTCGGATTCGAGAAATGGCCCAGCGCGAACGTGACACGCGGATGGGGCGAGGGCCGGCGGGGCCTCGTGCGGAATTTTTGCTGCGCCACTTCGCGGGAGGGGCCACGGACCCCGCGACGATCTTTCCCATGCTGGGGGCCTCGATTCTCGGCAGGACGCTCAAGGCCGGTTTGCTGTCCCGGCTGTTGGGCGGCTCGGAGGCGGCTTGGTACTCGCGCGGGATCGGGGCGAGGATGACGGCGGGCCTCACGGCCTTTCAAGCGGAGACCTTCGTCTTTGCCCTGGGGCATCGCGCCTTACATTCGGGTCCCCAAAGCTCCTTGGCCTCGGAGTGGGCCCGCTCGGCCCTGGGCCTGGGGGCCCTCCAGCTGGGTGCCGCCGTGGGCGGGAAGGCCATTGGATTCCTGGGAGGGCCGGGGACGATCATGTGTCTGGGCAGAGGGGCCTTGACGCCGACCTTTATCTTTTTGGGTCTCAACCTCGCGGCCCAGGCCGAGGCGAAGTTGGGGCTTCGTCCGAGCGCGGAACCCGCGACCTTGGCCGTCGACAGCCTGGCGGCGATGCTGAGCCTGGGGGCGGGGATGGGACTCGGCAGGCGATTCCTGGGTCCCCGCTTCGCGGCCTTCGAAAGGGAGTTGGATTGGCGATCCAGCCTGTCGAGGCAGGCCGCACCGGCTCAAACTTGGGCACCCGCGCTCGCCCCGGTTGGAGGGGCGCGGTCCCAGACGGCCCCTCGTGCCCCCGCGCTGTGGATGAGCGCGCTTCAAGAGCCGGGGGCCTCGGCTTCTTTGCCTTCGCCGGGAGGGGTTTCTTCTACTCCGCAGCGTCTTCCTAAGAAAATTCATTCCTCGCAGGGCGTCGACTATCCCTTCGACTTGCTTCTCGACGCTCCCCAGGGCCTGTGGCGAGGCGAGGATCCGGCCTTGGTCGGCACGCGCCTCGCGATTGCCGAGCGTGACGGCGGTGTCTTGTACGCGAAGATCGAGAAGCACGCCGTGAACCGAGAGGGGGATCCCATCACGCCGGAAGGCGCCCTCAAGGTGCATCTCGTCTTGGAAGAGGGCGAGACGCGGGGCAAGGCCTTCGTCTATTCGGACCGCGAGGCCATCACCCTTCATTTCATCGACCTCGAGGAGACGATGATCACCCATGGGCCGCCGATGCGTCCAGGCGCCGGCAGCATTTTTTTTACCTGGTTGGCCGAGCAGGCGAAGGCGGAAGGAAAGCGCTTCAACGTCACCCGCATCACCAGTCCGCAGACCACGAAGATCCTGCTGAAGCAGAACCTCATGGACCTGAAGACCTCCTGCGTGGAGGCCTGCAATCGCATCAATCCCGAGTCTTACGACGAGGAGTATCGAGTTGTGGGGAGTTTCGCGCTGGGAGATGCCGGCGGCTGGGGCCGCTATCGTCGGGACGTTGATTTTTTCAACGTCTTCGGCGACTAGGCTTTCGCCGCTCCTTAGACTGGCGACGTTGACGGGTCTTGTATTAGTCGGCCATTCCTCGCCGAAATGTTTTCCAAAGTAAGATTGTCGGTTTACGTGGGGTTAAAGAGCAACCGCCGGAGCTTGTTGCGGGTGCGGTGGAGGTGTCCGTCCCAACTGTAAATTGGGCGCTAGCCTCGTTGTTGGACGGTTGGACTTCGTTGTCGGCGGTTAACGTCGCATTATTCAGAATGGCGGCGCCCAGGGCGGCGCTTTCGCGCACTTTCGCGGTGATTAGGACTCTGATCATCTCACCGTCGGCGACGGCGCCGAAGTCGCAAGTGACGATCTGGTCTTGGATGGCGCAAAGTCCCCGATCTGCGGTTACTTGTAGGACTTGAATTTCCTCCGGAAGGGTGTCGGTCAGGAAGACGTTAATTCCCTCGATGCTCTCTTTGGAGTCGTTCACGAAAATTTCGTAGAAAAATTCGGTTCCCGGAGCCGCTTCGATAAGGGCGCGTCCCTGGGAATCGAGAGCCGATTTGGTCAAGGATAAATCCGTGGCATGCACCGTGGCCGCCATGGACATGGCGGTGAAAGCCAAAAATATCGCAGTGTTTTTGAAAATCATGTTTTCCCCTTCTTTGAACGTTAAGACGATAAATTACCTAAGGCCCTGGTATCCGAGAATCATGCCCCAAAAAGAGCGCGATCAGAATAATTATCAAACGGCGAAAAATAGGGGCTTTGAAATGACTCACCATTTCGCCGCGACCGAGGTCGCCGTGAAGGTGCCGGCCCCGAGGGCGATCAAATTTCCTGCCGCCGTCCGGATCTCCATCTCGCAGACCGCGATCCGCTTGCCGAGCCGGACGATCCTGCCGGCGGCGACCAGATCGACCTTTTCCACGGGCTCGAGGAGGCGGGTCTGGAACTCGACGGTGGCGATCCAGTTGTCGAAGTGGGGCGCGGCGGTGAACCAGCCCGCGGTGTCGAGCATCGTGGCCATCACCCCGCCGTGGATTTGATGGAAGGCGTGGTCGAAGTTGGGATTGAAGGGCAGGCGTACCAGCGCGCGGCCGGCCTCGTCATAGGAGAGTTTCATCCCGAAGCTTTGAATGATGGGGGCGCTGTCGAAGAGGGCGATCAGCTTCTCCCGGGCGGCCCCGAGGTTTCGCGGAGTCATGAGGAGAAGTTAGCTCTGAAGCGCGTCCCTGTCCATCGCGCTAAGAAAAAAATCGGCGCAGGGATTGGATGGCCGAGGAGGCGAAGTGTTCGGTCCCGTCGAAGAAGTCGTGGATGCCCCGCCAGGCGGAGCGCGCCCCCTCGCCGATCGCCGCGATGGGATCGGGGGTGGGCGGAGGCGGCGGGGGCGGCGTGTAGGTCGGCGGGGTGCATTGGTAGAGCCGTACGCGGCCCGATTCCCAGCGCGCCGTCATGGTCACGTCGCGTTCGACGCTGCGGTAATTCCGGAAAAACAAAACCCCCGTCGGCTCGCTGTATTCCTCGCGCAGGTGGACGGTGACCGGCATCGAGTAGCCGTCGGGCGTGCTCTCGCGGGCGGGGCCTCCCATGTTGTGGGGCTGGACGCAGACCTCGTTGATCCCGCCTAGGCCGCCCAGGCCGAGGGGACCGCCGTAGCCGCAAATGTGGCGATTGAGCTCTTCCTCGAGGGCCTCGCGCGCGCGGGAGATCTCGACTTCGGTGATAGAGCCGTCGTTGGAAAGGAGTCCGTCTGAAGAGTTTTCCCCGGCTTCGGGGCCATAGTAGGCCGAGCCGCGGCTGACGCCGTCGGGCCCGGTGAGCGAAACACGTCCCATAACATCCCTTTTGGCCCCTTTGAGTTATCGGCCAAAAGGTCGGGGAGTTGCGGGAGGGGTCTAGGAAAGCCCCCGGAAGAAACGGGTCATCTGCTCGAGGGCGGCCTGTTCCTGGGGAATCAGCCCGGAGAAGCAGTAGAAGGCGTGCGGCATGCCCTCGTAGACTTTGAAGTCGAGGGCCACCCCGGCCTCGCGCAGCTTGGCGGCGAAGGCGCGGTTGTCGTCGACCAAGGGGTCCTCGTCGCCCGCGATCAGGCAGGTCGGGGGCAGGCCACGCAGGTCGCCGTAGATCGGGCTGACCAAGGGGTGGGTCCAGGCGTCGCAATTGACGTAGCCGCCGCGCACCGCGCCGAGGAAGGCGGCATCGTAGACGATGCCGTCGAAGGCGAGGCGGCGCCAGGAATCGTATTTTTCCAGCTGGAAGTCGGTCACCGGGCAGAGGCAGAGCAGGGCCTCGGGCAGAGGTTCGGCGACTTCCTTCAGCTTGAGCGCGAGGGCGGGAGAGAGGTTGCCGCCGGCGCTGTCGCCGCCCACGAAGAGGCGCCGCGGATCGGCCCCAAGCTCGGAGGCGTGTCGTCGCAGCCAGCGGTAGGCGGCGAGGCAGTCCTCGAGTCCCGCCGGAAAGGGATGCTCGGGGGCGAGTCGGTAGTCGATCGCGAAGATCAAGAGGCCCGCCATCGAGCTGAGCTTTTTATGGAAGGAGGCGTAGTCGTCGGAGGATTCCAGGGACCAGCCGCCGCCGTGGATGTAGAGGAGGACGGGCGGATTCGGGTTGGAGGGGGTGTAGACCAGGCAACGAATTTCCTGGCCGGCCTCCGCGCCGGGGATGCGCCGCTCGCTGCGGGTGACGTCGGGGTAATAGTCGGGCGGCAGGGACGCGTCGAAGCGAAAGGCCCGGCGCAGGTCCTGGGCGATGACGCGCTTGGTCGGTCCGTGGAACCCGAGGATGAATTCGTAGATCTTTTCGGTGTCGGCGTTGGGCATGGGGCCTCCGCGGCAAGCTTAATCGATTCCTCGGGCGCCACGAAACAATTATCCGCGGGCCTTTCCACGGCTAGGGGGATGGACTACAATGTTGACGATGGGGAGGAAGAAATGATGAAAAAGCGCATACCATGGGCCTTTGCGACCTTCCTTGCGGCGATGGCCTTGAGCTCCGGGGCTATTGCCCAGACTTTCATGAGCAATTTCTGGAACAAGGTCTTTCGCCAGGATATCAGCGTCTCCAAGCCCCAGGCCGTACCCCCGGCGCCCGCCGATTCGGAGATCACGGCGGTTCGACCGGAAGCGGCCCGACTGCTCCTCCCTTCCAAATGCGAGACCTATCGTCCCTATGTCGAGCAGGCCAAGGCCGAGATGGAAAAGCGCAACGCCTTGGAAGCCAACGCCTGCCAGCTCTACAAGAGTTGGGCGGAGCTGTGGCGCAGCTCGGAGTGCGATGCCCAGGCCTTCGCCGAGGCCGAGGCCGTCCAGTGCCCCTCGACTTGGGCGGCGACTCGCTTCGAGGTCGGGGCGCAGCCTTCGGCGTTGATGAGGCCCTCCTGCGACGAGATCTTCGGTAAGTGGCAGACCTCTTCTAACTGGGCCCATGCCGGGATCCAAGCCTGCGACTATTCCTTGTTTGAGACCGGCTGCCGCCCCATGGCGGAGGCCGCCGAGGATTGCGGGGCCTGGCAGTGCCAGCAGAATTGCACCCTCAAGTACGCCTGCGATGCCGAGGGCTTCAAGCGCCTGGTCTCGGCGACCCCGATTTATTTCAACGACCCGCCCCGCTTGCAAGGCTGCATGGACCAGCTGCGGCGCGCGGGGCTTTAGCCGTGTGGCTGGGGAGAGTTTCCATTCTCAAGGGAGGTAGCATGGATCCAAAGCGGTGGTGCTTAGTCGTAGGGCTTATCGGGTTGGCGGCTTGTAGCGGCGGCGGACTTTCTCCGGAACAGCGCGAAGGGGGCGGGGTGGAAGCCTCTGCCCCTCGAGGGGAAGGAGGGGATGCCGGCATAGGGGGCGAGGCGCCCGCCAAGTCCGAGGCGCCGGGGGCTTTCACCGCGACGGCTCCGGAGGCTCCAAGTCTTCCTGGAGGCGGCGTGGAGCCCGCGACACCGAGCTTGCCCGGAGGCTTGGTGCGCGCCCCTGTCTCCGCGATTTCTCCGGTTACCCGCGCCGAACTGTCGGGCGTGCTCCTGCCGGGCTCAGGCGCCGAGTCGATACAGCAAAAGGCCTGCCTTGGAAAATACAACCAATGCATAGCTTTGGCCGCGGGAAGCGCCGACGCGGTGGAAAAGCAGCGAGGCTGTACTTCGGTCTACAACGCCTGTCTGGCGGACAAGACCGAGGAAGAGAAGTGCGAGGATGGTTACGGCGCCTGTATGACGGCCATCCCCGACGACGCCTACAAGATCGAGGCCCAGCGGGCCTGTCTCCGCGGCCGGGACAACTGTATCGCCGCGAAAGTTTATCCGGGATGCTGCGACAACGCCTATAACTCCTGCCTGGCCGGCATTCCCGCCGGGGAGTACCGCCGCGAGCGCGAGCGCGGCTGCGTCACTGCCCATGAGCAGTGCATGGCGCGTTACTATTGCGAATAACGCGGCCGTTGCTGAGGCCTGGATGCCCGGAAAGAGAATGTTTCTGGACGAATCATGCGCTGTATAAATGTCAATTTATTATCTTAACAGCACATATATGGGCGTTCGCCCGGCTCCTCTTGCAATCTTGGCTGTTTTATAACTACATCATTTTATTAAATTTTATAGATTAATTCCCTGGGGGCTGGGTTTCATTGGCATGCCGCTTGCTATATGTGTCTTTTGTCAATCGCCGCACGATGCGGTGAAGAAGGGAAAAAAAGGCACACGATATGAGTAAGCGAGTTCATGCATCCACCGAGGGGGTCGTCTCGATCCTGAAGTCCTCGGGGTCTTTCAAGGAAATCACCGGCGGTTCGGATTTCAAGGTGCGCGCGCGCGCGGCGCTGCGCGGCCAAAAGGTCCACCACCCCGAGGTCGAGACCTCGGGCTTCGGCAGTCGCCCCAGCTTCAGCGTCGGCAACGATTTCGGGACCATCAAGTCCGATCCGGACGCCTACAGCAAGATCCTGCGCGGCGAGTCGCGCAAGTCGGCGAAGCGGGCGGACCGCTACGAGCGCAAGGCCCTGGCCCGCTCACACCGCCCCAAGCGGCCACAGGTCGACGCGGAGCTCGTCGCGAAGTATTCCAAAAAGAAGAACCGCAAGGCCCCGCGCCGCGAGCGCCCGACGCCGAGCCTGGCGATGGTCTACGCCTACGGCACCCGCTCCTTGAGCCTGCGTCCCTACTATTCCCTGGCCTTCAAGGGCGCCAAGGAGGCGGTGCGGGCCTTTCGGCGCGGCGAGATCCTGGCGAACAGCCTGGTGCACTTCGTGAATCCGAAGGACCGCCAGCCGGTCTTCCCCAGCGACCCGATGAAGCTGTATTTCTACAACGGCTCCCTGGTCCGGACGATTTGATCGCGGCGGCGGTGGTGCTCGACTCGGCCGGTGCTTTGCGATAAGTTGCCGGCATGAGCCAAATCCTCCTCACCGAAGTCGGCCCGCGCGACGGCCTGCAGAACGAAAAGGGCCTCGTGCCCACCGAGGCCAAACTGGCCTTCCTCGACGCCTTGGTCGACGCCGGCGTGACCCACGTCGAGGCCGGGTCCTTCGTCAGCCCCAAGTGGGTGCCGGCGATGGCGGATACTCCCGAGATCTTTCAGCGGCTGAGGCGCAGGCCCGGCGTGAAATACATCGCCCTGGTGCCCAACCTCCGCGGCCTCGAGGGCGCCCTGGCCCTGCAGGTGACCGACATCGCGGTCTTCACCGCCGCCTCCGAGACCTTCAATAAAAAGAATATCAACATGTCGATCGGCGAGTCCCTGGCCGGGATCCGCGAGGTCGCCCGCATCGCCAAGCAGAACGGGATGTGGATCCGCGGCTACGTCTCGACCTGCTTCGGCTGCCCTTACGAGGGCAAGGTCCCGCCCGCCAAGGTCGCCGAGGTCGCGGGCCAGTTGGCCGAGATCGGCGTCGACGAGCTCTCGATCGGCGACACCATCGGTGTGGCGACTCCCAACCAGGTCCCGGAGATCGTCGGCCTCGCCGCCGAGCGCACGCCCCTGGAAAACATCGCCTTGCACTTCCACGACACCCGCGGCACCGCCTTGGCCAATGTCCTCGCCGGCCTCGAGGCCGGCGTCCGCAAATTCGACAGCTCGGCCGGCGGCCTGGGCGGCTGCCCCTATGCCCCCGGCGCCTCGGGCAATCTCGCCACCGAGGACCTCTTGTATATGTTGCACGGGATGGGTCACGAGACGGGCATCGATCTCGACAAGATCGTCGCCGCCTCGCGGGGCATCGCCGATGCCCTCGGCCGGGCCCTGCCCAGCCGCTACCTCCAGGCCCACCTGGCCCAATGTGCGCGGAAAGCCTGAGCTTTCTTGCCGGCGTTGACAGCCCTTCCATGCACTGTTATGTGCAACCCCCTGTGAATCTTGGCTTTTTCCGAGGTGTTTTTTGTTCCAACGATTGAAAAAAGACATCCAGGTGGTCCGCGAGCGCGACCCCGCGGCGCGATCCGGTTGGGAGATCTTCCTCTGCTATCCCGGACTGCACGCGCTCTTCTGGCATCGGGTCAATCACTGGCTGTGGAATCGCAACTTCAAGCTGCTCGCCCGCTGGCTCTCGATGATGGTGCGCTTCTTCACGGCGATCGAGATCCACCCCGGCGCGCGGATCGGCGAGGGCTTCTTCATCGACCACGGCCTGGGGGTCGTGATCGGCGAGACGACGATCATCGGCAAGAACGTCACCATCTACCAGGGCGTGACGCTGGGCGGGACCTCCTGGCGGAAAGAGAAGCGGCATCCCACGGTCGAGGACAACGTCGTCGTCGGGGCCAGCGCGGTGGTCTTGGGCCCCATCACCATCGGGCACGACAGCAAGATCGGGGCCTGCTCGGTGGTGGTGCAGAACGTCCCGCCGCACTCGACGGTGGTCGGCGTGCCGGGCAAGATAGCCTCGCACCCCAAGAACGTCGTCGGCGAGCACTACGACCTCGAGCACGGCGAACTGCCCGATCCCGAGTGGAACGCGATCACCTCGCTCAAGGACGAATTGCAAAGCGTCGAGCAGAAGATCACCAAGCTGATGAAAGAGCGCCCGACCGATTACGAAATTTAGTAGGGGCGAACCTCGTGCTCGCCCTTCCCCGGCGAGGGGACGGTAATTTTCAAACATGCCGCGCAAGCTATGATTTACTTCGACAACAACGCCACCACCCCCATGCTCCCCGAGGTTGAGGCCGCGGTGGCCGAGGCCCAGCGCGCCTTCGGCAACGCCGGCAGCGTGCACGGGGCGGGCCGGGAGGCCCGGCGGCGGCTCGACGAGGCCCGGGAGCGGATCGCGGGGGTCCTGCGGGTGCCCGCGTCAACGCTCACCTTCACCTCGGGCGCGACCGAGGCGCTGAACGCCGCGATGCTTGCGACCCTGGCCTACGGCTCGGGGCCGCGGCATTTGATCGTCTCACAGGTCGAGCACGCGGCGGTGCTTAGGACGGCGGAATTTCTCGAGGCCCACGGCGTCGAGGTGAGCTACGTGGAGGTCGACGCCGAGGGGCGTCTGGAGCCGGAGGCGGTTGAGGCTGCGATCCGTCCGCACACACGCCTGATCGCGGCGATGTTCGCCAACAACGAGACGGGCAACCTTTATCCGGTCAAGCGCCTCGGCGAGATCGCCCGCGCGCGGGGTGTTCCCTACCTCTGCGACGCGGTACAGGCGGCGGGAAAGCTCGAGCTGGACCTGTCGCTCCTGCCCATCGACCTGAGCGCCTTGTCGGCGCATAAGTTTCACGGGCCCAAGGGCGTCGGGTTGCTTTACGCCCGCAAGGGCCTCGAGCTCCGGCCCCTGCTCCACGGGGGCCGGCAGGAACGCGGGCTGCGCGCGGGCACCGAGAACGTCCCCGGCATCGTCGGCATGGCCGTCGCCCTCGAGCTGGCGGCGCGAAATTTGTTCGAGGACCAGCGGCGCGTCGCGCGGCTGCGCGACCGGCTGCAGGCGGGATTGGTCGAGAGGGTCCCCGGCTTGACAGTCCTCGGCGATGCCGAACACCGCGTCGCGAA
>SZOV01000082.1 GCA_030263375.1 Deltaproteobacteria bacterium PRO3 | reverse complement strand
ATGGTGCTGCGCAGGCCCAGCTTTTGCGCGGCGAGCGCCACGGCGAGGCCGTGGTTGCCGTGCGAGGCGGTGACGACGTGGAGGGCGCCGGCCTGTGCGACGCGGTGTACCTCGACCAAGGCGCCGCGTTCCTTGAACGAGCCCGTCGGCCGGGCTGCGTCGTTCAGGAAGAAAAATTCGGTGCCGAGCTCTTGGGACAGCCCCTCGCTGCGACGGAACCGCGAAGGCTCGAAGCGCGTGCCGTCCGCGAAGCTCATCGAGGCCAGGGACTCCTTCGCCCGCTCGATCTCGCGCAGCGTCCCCTCGAGGCGCTCGGAGAAGGCCGCGCCGGCGCGGGGGTTGCGCCAAAGCTGCGCGATGCGCTCCTGAACCAGGGGATGGTCGAGGGGGAAGGTCTGCAAGCCGCGCTCGTTCAAGTAGCGGCGGATGGCGTGCTGGATACGGGCGTGCTCGGAGCGGGTGAAGAAGCCGCGGCGCAGCCGCGAGGGCAGCATGCCCAGGCGCTCGGGCGTGAAATACTCGGGATCACCGGCCTCAATTCGACGCTCGACGCCGACCCGGACGATCAGGCGACGCTGCTGCTCCGCGGAGCCGTTGCTTTCCCAGCGCCTGGCTCCTCCCGAACCCGAGGGGACGAGATTTCTCGTGTCGCCCTCGAGATGGGACATCATCGCGACGTTGGAAATTCGCGGACCCACTTCGGGACGCGGCACTGGCAGCCGCAGACCCTCCGGCGTCGCCGCTTGGAAAAAAATCCCTAGTCCCCCGTCCATGCCTTCCAGGGACCCGCCGCCGCCCGCGGTCCTCGGCGCCTCCAGGCCGCGGGTCCGCAGCGCGAGCCCCTGCATCCAGGCCGCATGCCGCGGGCCCAGGAGCTCCCGGCTTAAGCGGCCGCCGACGTGGAACTGCAGCAAGGTCGCGAGCGAATCGCTCCAAAAACTCCCCGCGGAACCGGCGGGGCGCAGGCCCAGCCGCGTCTCGAGAGAGTGGGCCAGGCCGATGCCGGCAAAGAGGCCGGCCTGCTCGGCCAGCGGACGCGACCAGCGCGTCAGCGCGGGGAGGCCCGCCGCCCCGCCCATAGGATCGATGCCGTGGACGCGGTCGAAGAGGCCGCGACTCGCCCAGCCGCCCAGTTTCAAAAGACCGAGACCGAGGCCCAGGCTCGCAAACTCGCGGGAGACACTGCGCGCGTCCCAGGCCTGCTCGCGCCCCAGGGCGGCGTTGGCGAGCCGGCTCGCGCCCCAGAAGGCGCCCACCTCGGGCGCGAAGGCCGCGCCGGCGGCAAGCCAGCGGGCGCCCGCGCCGCGCATCAGGAGGTTCGCCGTCGGCGCCGCGACCAGGCGCGACAAGGCGCCCAGGCGGACAAGCGAGGAGACGGTCGCGGCGGCACCCATCCCCGCCAGCATCGCGGGATCGGCGGCCTGGGCGGCGAAATTTCGCGCGAGAAATTCGAAGCGGGCACCGAACGGACCGCCGCCGAGGATGGCATCAAGTCGCGCCTGAGCGCTACGTTGTAGGGGCCGTTCGCGCTTGTCCCCCGTTAAGGGGGGAACGGCCCCTACGGCGTTGGCATATATCTCGGCGGCGGTTTCGATCCGACCGGCTTGCTCCTGCCGCCCCGCGAAGGCCAGCCAGGCCTCGGCGGCCAAGGCCGGGTCGGTCTCATGTTGAAGCGATTGGATTTCCGCTCGGGCGGCGGCGTCCAAGCGAGAGCTAGAAGCTGCGGAGAGTAATTCCATGATGCCCCAAAAACCTTTCCTTGGTTCATGCTAAAACTTGTCCGAAGAACCCTATCCCGCCATGCCGCTGCGGTATTCATCCTTCATTCGCGGCCCTCGGAAGCAGCCGGACCCCGGCCTTCCAAAAACGGCCTCAAATCTTCCCGGCGGAAATACAGGAATAAGAGCCTCCGGTCCAGCCCCGTCCAGCGGGAAATCTGCACCAGGCTGCGCTCGCCGGGGTTCCCGCTCTTGCGCAGGCTGCGCAGGACCGACAGGGGCACGGCGCCCCCGGCCTCGCGCGAGCGCGCCTCGATGCGCGAGACCAGGTCCAAGCGCTCCAGACCCGCGAAGTCCAGGCCCTCCGGGAGACGATAGTCGATGGCGCCGTCCTCACGCCGCCCCAGGAAGAAGGCGAGCTCGGCGCGGTGAAAGTGCTCGTACCACTCGCGGTAGGAAAGCCGCGGGAAGCGCTCCGCGAGCCACCGTAGGTCGGCGTCGCTGAGCGGCCGCGCCGGGTCCAACAGCTTCTGGGCCTGGCCGGTCTCCAGCCCGTGAGCCCGAGCCAAAGTCAGCACCGGGTCGATGTTTCCGTTCTCGTCCTGCTGGGCGGGCAGCCGGAGGATCTCCGGCGAGAGGCGGCGGCGCAGGTTGTGGCGATCGTAGCTCCCGTGATTGGAGGAAAGCAGCGCCCGATAGGCCTCCTCCGAGAGCGTCCACGGCTCGCCCGCGGGGTCCCGCAGGGGAAAGAGCCGCAGGACCTCCGGCCGGAAATAAAGGTAGAGCTCGCCGGGATTCAGGCCCAGGACCTCGGAGAGGCGCCGCAGGCCGGCGTCGTCCTCGATGCGCGAGAATTGCCGCTCGTGGCGGCCGACCGTGGGGTTGTCCCAGCCCAGGCGCTCGGCGAGCTCGACGCTGCTGAGCGGAGGGTCGGCGTTCATGCGGTGGGCGAACAGGGCCTCGCCCAAGTGGAAGCGGCGGAATATTTCCGGCAACCGCTGCGGATCGACCCGCAGGCTGGGCTCGCCGGCGCCGGAGAGCTCCGGGAAGAAATACGGCAGCTCCGGGTAGTAGTGCAGGTAAAGGCGCGCCGCGTCCAGGCGCGGCAGGGCCTCCTTGAGGCTGAGCAGGCTCGCCGGCGTCACCAGATTGTTGCGCTGCTGAAGAATGGCGCTCAGGGTCTTGGTGCTGATCTCGCTCTCCGCCTGGACCTGCTCGAGGCTCCTCCCCTCCAGGGCCTCTGCCAAGAGATAGGCGGGATCCCCGCGCGGGATGCCGTGCCTCCGCTCGGCGATTTCCAAAAACAGCTCGCGCGGCAAGGCCATGCGGTCCCAGAGCCAGAGCCACTCGTGGAGATTGTCCCGGCCGAAGTGGACGGCGTTGGACTCGTGCTGTCCGAAGTAGTTGGGATTGCGGCCCAGCTCGACGCTGACTTCATCGGCGGAGGGAAAGCCCGGCCTCAGCTTGCGCGCGGCGAAGAGGTATTGCCCCAGGCTCCCCGGCTCACGGGCGTAGGCGGCGACCTTGGCGGCGTCGAGGCTGTGCGGCGTGAGGAAGATCTCCTGGCCGGGAAAGAGCTCGGCCAAGGGCAGGTCGGGGTGGAAGGTGCGGGAGACCGTTCCGGCCAGATCGGCC
Source organism: Deltaproteobacteria bacterium PRO3 (assembly GCA_030263375.1). Lineage (NCBI taxonomy): Bacteria > Deltaproteobacteria > Deltaproteobacteria bacterium PRO3. The sequence continues at coordinate 10,165 of SZOV01000082.1, read as the reverse complement.
TCGGTCAGGTTGAGGGCCTCGACCAAGGCCCGCAGCGTCGCGGCGTTGGGCGAATGATGGTTGCGCTCGAAGTCGTGCAGCATCTTGGGCAGGATCCCCACCCGCTCGGCCAAGGCGCCCGAGCTAAAATACTGGTCGGGATTTTTTCTCGCCTCGAAGAGCCGCCAACCGAAGGAGCCGCGCCCCCTCCCCTCCGGCGCCGCGCCATACTCCCGCACGCGATCGAGGTCGGTCTTCGTCTCGAGGTACAGCGGATAATAGGCGCCCTCCCAAATGCGGCGCGGGATCTCGGGGTGGAGGTCGCGATTGGAGGCCGCGATCCAGGTCCGAAGGTCCTGCCCATAGATCCCGGCCAGGGCGCGCAGCAGCGGAAAGGGAATCGCACGTTCCGGCCCCGCTTCCCAGGCCCTGAGGTCGGCGACGCCGCGAAAGGCGCCGCGGTAGAAAGAAAGCTCGCGGCGCAGGGTCGGCTCTTCCAAAAGGCGCCGGGCGACTTCCGGCAGGTCCAAGCCGGCATTCCTCCGCGCCTCACCCAGCATTTCATGCAAGGGACCGGTCGGCCGGCGAGTCGACCAACGCGGGCGCAGCCGCGCCTTGAAGACCGCCTCGAGCGGCAGGTCGTGACCGAGGTGCACGGGGTCGTTGGGATCGCCCTCCTCGGATTCCGAGACTACGCGTCCCCCCTCGTCTTTCACCAGCCAGACCAGGCGCCCGTCGAGGAAGCGCAGTCGGATCTCCTGGAGGCTGGGATGCGAGCGCAAGAGCTCGCGCAGCCCCGCCGCCTCGCCGTAGCCGTTCTGGGATTCCACCTGGACGAAGAGGCAGCGCACCTCGGGGCCCAGGCCGCGGCTCGCCTGCCGCAGGCCGTCGAGAAACTCCGCCGCGTCGCCGTATTCATAAACCGGGGTCCGGTAATACTTGGGCGCGGGTCGCTCGCGCGCCCCGATCCATTCGCCCCAAATCTCCCTCGGCCCACGCGGACCGCCGCCTCCGGCATCGCTCATGGCCATGGCGTAGACCGTGGGCCACCGGAATTCCCCCCAAGCCTCGGACCGAGCGGCCAGGGCGCCCCAGGCCTCGACCTGACGTGTTTGCAGCGCCAGGGCGCGCATGCGCCGCGCCTGCGTCGGCCCCCAGGCGTGATGGGCCAGGCGCCCGCCGACGTGCAGGTGCAGGAGCGTGGCGAGGCTCTCCAACCAGGGATTGGCGTGGGGGTCTTGCGGGCGCAGCCCCAGGCGGGCCTCGGCCCAGTGGCCGAAATGGATCCCGGAAAAGACGCCGATCTGCTCGAAGAGCGGTCGGGAGAGACGGGTGAAACCCGGGAGTCGCGCGGCGCTGCCCGCGAGCGGGTCGATACCGTGGGCCCGATGAAAGATCCCACGGCTCAAGGCGCCGCCCAGTTTGAGGAAGCCCAGAGTCAAGGCCAGCGAGGCCCATTCCCTGCCGATCCCGGCCGCCGTCCAATCCAGGCGCTCGCCCGCCGCGAGGTTCCAGAGCCGCGCGGCGGACCAAAAGGCCGCGGTCTCCGGCAGAAAAGCGGCGGCCGAGGCGGTGAGCGCAGCGCCCGCCCCGCGGTTGAACCAAGCAGCGGTCGGCGAGGCCGCAAGCCGGCTCAAGACGCCGAGCCGAACGCCCGAAGCGACCAGGCCGGCGGCGGTCATGCCGAGGATCATGTCGGGGCGCGAGGCCTCGCGGGCGAAGTGGCGGAGGAGGAATTCGGCCCGCGGGCCGAAGGGGCCGCGGCCCAGGATCGCGTCGAGCCGCGCCTCAGCCCGGCTCCGTAGGGGCTGAACATGTTCAGTCCCTACGACGGCTGCATAAACACTTGCGGCGGAATTTAAATCCCCGCCCCGCTCCAGCCGCTGCCCCATCCCCAGCAGGCCCTCGCAAAACAATTCCGGATCGGTCTCCGCGGCCAAGGCGCGCAGCTCGGCCCGCAAGGCCGGATCACGGAAGGCAAGGCCTGCCAAGACCCGCTCGCGCTCGAGAGGCAGGGGCGAGCCTTGCTCGGGACCCTGCGGTCCTGTGCGCCCTCCCCATCCACCGCTGCGGCGAAAGTTCGCGGAAAAATCCACCCGAATCATGAGGAACCCGTTGAAATGCCCCGAAATTTACGTATTGGCCCATCTTCGGCCCAGCCGGGGGGAAGTTGCGCAAGGGCTTGAAATGAAAATATAAAAGCCCGCGGGAGGCGAATCCCGCGGGCTTAGTCAAGGCTGTTAAGAATGCAAAATTTTGGCGACCAGGGTAAGTGGAACTCCCCGCACGGCGAGAGGTCAAGGAATAAAAAAATGGCCCCGGAATTCGCGGGGCCACCATCAATAAATATAAATATTTTCAATAAGTTATACTACCGAGCTTGCTGCATCAAGGAACGGATCTTCAAGCGCAAGGCATTGATCTTGATGAAGCCCTCCGCGTCCTTCTGATTGTACACCGTGTCCTTCTCGAAGGTGGCGAAGTCCTCGCTGAACAGCGAATTCGGCGACTTGCGTCCCGTGACGGTGACGTTGCCCTTGTAGAGCTTGAGCCGGGCGGTGCCGCTGACGCGCTGCTGGGCCTCATCGATCAGGCCTTGCAGGAGCTCGCGCTCGGGGGCGTACCAGAAGCCGTTGTAGACTTGGGCCGCGTAGGTCGGGATCAACGAGTCGCGGATCTTGAGCACCTCGCGGTCGAGGGTGATCGACTCGATCGCGCGATGCGCGGCGTGCAGGATAGTGCCGCCCGGCGTCTCGTAGACGCCGCGGCTCTTCATGCCGACGAAGCGGTTCTCGACTAGGTCGACCCGCCCCACCCCGTTCTCGCCGCCGATCTCGTTCAGCTTGGCCAGCAAGGCGGCGGGCGAGAGCCTCTGCCCGTTGACGGCGACCGGATTTCCCTTCTCGTAGTCGACCTCGATGACGGTGGGCTTGTCCGGCGCAGCCTCCGGGCTTTTGCTGAGCAGGAACATGTCGGCTGGCGGCTCGTTCCAGGGGTCCTCGAGGATGCCGCCCTCGAAACTGATGTGCAGCAGGTTGCGGTCGGAGCTGTAGGGCTTGGACTTGGTGACCGGAACCGGGATGCCGTTCTTTTCGGCATACTCGATCAGGTCGCTGCGGGACTTGAAGGTCCAGTCGCGCCAGGGGGCGATGACGTGGATGCCGGGCTGCAGGGCGTAATACGTCAGCTCGAAGCGCACCTGGTCGTTACCCTTGCCGGTGGCCCCGTGACTGACCGCGTCGGCTTTTTCTTTTTGGGCGATCTCGATCTGCTTCTTGGCGATCAGTGGTCGCGCGATCGAGGTGCCCAGCAGGTAGGCCCCCTCGTAGATCGCGTTGGCCCGGAGCATCGGGAAGACGAAGTCGCGGACGAACTCTTCCTTGAGGTCCTCGATGTAGATCTTGCTGGCCCCGGTCTTGATCGCCTTCTCCTGGAGCGGCGAGAGCTCTTCGCCCTGGCCCAGATCGGCGGCGAAGGCCACGACCTCGCAGCCGTAGTGCTCGATCAGCCATTTGATGATGACGGAGGTGTCGAGTCCGCCGCTGTAGGCGAGGACAACCTTTTTGATTTTGTCGGGCATAGGAGTCTCCTAAATGACCATATTTCTTTTCATGAAAAACGAAATTAATTCGCAAAATCCATGGGGGTTAATGCTCCACCCCCTACAGAGACCTTGCCGAAAACTTATTTGGCATTTTACCGCACCCGTAGGGGCCGTTCGCGAACGGCCCCTACGGAGGCCGCACGATCTACAAGAGCGGATTACCCCATGAGAGTCTTTAAAATCGCCTTCTGCACGTGCAGCCGGTTCTCCGCCTCCTCCCACACGTAGGAGTGCGGGCCGTCCAAGACCTCGCTGGTGATCTCTTCGTCGCGGTGCGCGGGAAGGCAGTGCAGGACCATTACGTCGTCGGCCGCGTGCGAGAGCATCTCGCGGTTGACTTGGTAAGGCGCGAAGAGCTGCCGCTTTTTTTCGTCTTCTTTCTGTCCCATCGAGAACCAGGTGTCGGTATAGATCACGTCGGTGCTCTTCACCGCCTCGATGGGGTCCTCGACCATCTGGACGTTATCGTGGGTCTTGCCGAACTGCTTGAGCAGGGCCCCCGAGGGCTTGTAGCCCGGCGGGCAGGAGACGTTGAGGTCGAAGCCCAGGACGATCGCCGCGTTGATCCAGGTGTTCGCCAAGTTGTTGCCGTCGCCGACGTAGGTGACCTTGAGTCCCTTCAGCGTCTTCTTGACCTCGAGGATGGTCTGCAGGTCCGCCATCACCTGGACTGGATGGAACAGGTCGGTGAGCCCGTTGATCACCGGCACCGAGGAGGCCTCGGCCATCTTCTCGAGGTTGGCCTGCGAGAAGGTGCGCAGCATGATGCCCTGGCAATAGCGCGAAAGGACCCGGGCGGTGTCTTCATAGGTCTCGCCGCGGCCGAGCTGGCTCTCGGTCGTCGTGATGTTGATCGCGTGGCCGCCCAGCTGCAGCATCGCGGCCTCGAAGGAGACCCGGGTGCGGGTCGAGGATTTCTCGAAGACCATCGCGAGGATCTTGCCCTTGAGACTGTTGTCTTCCTTCCCCTTCTTGAAACGGGCCTTCAGCTCGTCGGCCAGGACCAGCAGGTCGATCAGTTCCTTTGCGCTGTACTCGAAGAGGGTCAGAAAGTGCCTGGGCTGATTCATGCGGAGGCGCCTCCGGGGGCCTGGGCGAAGACGTCGTCGAGCAGGTCGACGGCCTCGTCGACCTCGCGGTTGCCGATGTTCAGCGGGGGTACCAGGCGCAAGATCTTCTCTTGGGCCGCGTTGATGACGAGTCCCTCGTTTAGGGCGGCATCGACCAAGGGTTTGGCGGGGATCTCCAGCTCGACGCCGACCATCAGCCCCTCGCCCCGGACTTCCCGTATCCAGGGGTGTTTCTTCTGCAGACCGCGTAGGCGTTCGACCAAATAGGCGCCCGTCTGCCGCACCTTCTCGAGGAAACCGTCCTCGAGCAAGACCCGAAGGAAGGCCTTGGCCGCCTCGCAGACCAGGAAATTGCCGCCGAAGGTGGAGGCGTGGCTCCCCGGCTGGAAGGCCCGGGCCACCTCGTCGGTGGCAAGGCAGGCGCCGATCGGGAGCCCCGCGCCCAGCGACTTCGCGAGGCTCATGATGTCGGGGGCGACGCCGGAATGCTCGTAGGCAAAGAGCTTGCCGGTGCGTCCCATCCCGCACTGCACCTCGTCGTAGATCAGCAAAGCGCCGTGCTGCTTGCAAAGCTCGCGGACGCCCCGCAGATAGCCCTCCGCGGGATAACGCACCCCGCCCTCGCCCTGCACCGGCTCGAGCAGGACGGCGCAGGTCTTGTCGCTCATCGCCGCGGCCAGGGCCGGCAGGTCGTCGTAGGGGACGTGGCGGAAACCCTCGGGCAGGGGCTCGAAGCCCTTCTTGACCTTGTCCTGCCCCGTCGCCGCGATCATGCCCAGGGTCCGGCCGTGGAAGCTCTTCTCCATGGTGAGGATCTCGAAGCTGCCCTCGCCCTTCTTTTGTTTTTGGTAGATCCGCGCCAGCTTGACCGCCGCCTCGTTGGCCTCGGCGCCGCTGTTGCAAAAGAAGGCCTTGTCGGCGAAGGAATGCCGGCAGAGCAGCTCGGCCAGTTCGGCCTGGCTTTGGTTGTAGAACAGGTTGGAAGTGTGGACGAGCCGCGCGGCCTGGGCGGCGACCGCCTCGGTAATCGCCGGATGGCTGTGGCCCAGCCCGTTGACCGCGATGCCGGCCAGGAAGTCGAGGTACTTCTTGCCGTCGGCGTCCCAAAGGTAGGCTCCTTTGCCGCGGACGAAGGCGACGGGTTGGCGGGCGTAGGTTTTCATCACATATTTGTCGCTGAGGGCGATGATTTCCGCATTGTTCATATAAAAATAATTTTGGACTTGCCGCAAAATCCGTAGGGGCCGTTCGCGAACGGCCCCTACAGCGATGGCAACCTATTAACTTTTTACTTCCGAAAGATACCCCACGGCACCACGCAGGATCAAGCCCGCGTTATTCATGCAAAATCGTCCCGACGCCCTTGTCGGTGAAGATCTCCAGCAAGACCGCGTGCGTCTGCCGCCCGTCGATGATGTGCGCCGAGCGCACGCCGCTGGCCAGGGCGCGGATGCAGCAGCTGACCTTCGGGATCATCCCGCCTTGGATCACGCCCTCGTCGATCAGCTTGGTGGCCTTGGAGACGCTGAGCTCGCTGATCAGCTTGCCCTTGGCGTCTTTCACCCCCTCGACGTCGGTGAGCAGGACCAGCTTCTCGGCCTGCAGGGCGCTGGCGATGGCCCCGGCGACCAGGTCGGCGTTGATGTTGAGCGCCTCGCCGGCCTCGCTGACCCCGACGGGCGCGATGACCGGAATAAAGTTGTCCTTCTCGAGCAGGCTCAAGATGGCCGTGTTGACCTCGGAGACATTGCCGACCCGGCCCAGGTCGATGATCTCGTTGACGCCGTCGCGGTCGAAGGAGACCTTCTCTTCGGCGAGCTTGCGGGCCTTGAGCAGCTTGCCGTCCTTCCCGGAGAGCCCGATCGCCCGCCCGCCGTGCTGGTTGATCAAGCCGACGATCTCCTTGTTGACCTTGCCCACCAGGACCATCTCGACCACGTCCATCGTGGCCTCGTCGGTGATGCGGATGCCCTGGTGGAACTTCGACTCGATGCCCATCTTTTTGAGGAAGCTGCCGATCTGAGGGCCTCCGCCGTGCACGACGATCGGGATCATCCCGATGTAGCGCATCATGATGATGTCCTTGGCGAAGCTCTCTTTGAGCTTCTCGTCGACCATGGCGTGGCCGCCGTACTTGATGACGATGACCTTGCCGTAAAAGCGGCGGATATAGGGCAAGGCCTCCATGAGGACGGAGGCGCGCTGCACCAGGTGGTCGAGGGTGGGATCGCTCATAAAGGCTCCGAAAAAGGAAGGGCCTTTTTAGCGATATTCTTAGAAAATCACAATATGTATCTGCTGAGGTCCTGATCTTTGACCACGTCGGCCAGCTTGTCCCGGACATAGGCGGCGTCGACCTTGAGCTCCAGGCCCCGGCGGTCGGGGGCCTCGAAGGAGATCTCGTCCAAGACCTTCTCCATGATGGTATGGAGGCGCCGGGCCCCGATGTTTTCGGTACGCTCGTTGACCACGGCGGCGAACTCGGCGATCTCCTGGAGGCCGTCGGGGGTGAACTGGACCTTCACCTGCTCGGTGGCAAGGAGGGCCTCGTACTGCTTGGTCAGCGAGTTGGCGGGCTCTTGAAGGATGCGCAAAAAATCGCCCTTGCCCAGGGAATCGAGCTCGACCCGGATCGGAAAACGGCCCTGCAGCTCGGGGATCAGGTCGCTGGGCTTGGAGACGTGGAAGGCGCCCGCCGCGATGAACAAGATGTGGTCGGTGCGCACCATGCCGTACTTGGTGTTGACGTTGCTGCCCTCAACGATGGGCAGGATGTCGCGCTGCACCCCCTCGCGGGAGACGTCGGGCCCGTGCTGGGACTCTTTTCCGGCGATCTTGTCGATCTCGTCCAGGAAGACGATCCCGCTCTGCTCGACCCGTTCGATGGCGCGCTTGGTGACCGCGTCCATGTCGATCAGCTTGGCGGCCTCTTCCTGGGCCAGGGCCTTGAGGGCCTCGGGGACCTTCAGCTTGCTGCGCTTCCGGCCCTTCGAGAAGAGGCCCGACATCATCTCTTTGAGGTTGGCGCCCAGCTCGTCGAGATTAGGACCGGAGACGACCTCGAACATCGGCATGACGCCGGCGGGCGGGCCGGAAGGTTCCAGCTCGACGCTGCGGTCGTTCAGCTTGCCCTCTTTCAGTTGCTGGCGCAGCTTCTCCCGGGTGGGGGCCGCCGCGCCCTCGGGTTCGGCGGGATTGGGCTTGGGCGTGGTGGGCAGGAGCAGGTCGAGCAGGCGCTCCTCGGCCATATCCTCGGCCTTGGCTTGGACCTGGGCGGTCTCCTCCTCGCGGAGCATCTTGACCGCAGTCTCGGTCAACTCGCGGATGATCGATTCGACGTCCTTGCCGACGTAGCCCACCTCGGTGAACTTACTGGCCTCGACCTTGATGAAGGGCGCGTTGGCCAGCTTGGCGAGACGGCGGGCGATCTCGGTCTTGCCGACGCCGGTCGGCCCGATCATGATGATGTTCTTGGGGGCGATCTCGTCGCGCAGGTCGGGGGCGACGTTCTGGCGGCGCCAGCGGTTGCGCAGGGCGATGGCCACGGCCCGCTTGGCGGCCTTTTGGCCGATGATGTAGCGGTCGAGCTCGGAGACGATCTCGCGGGGGGTGAAGTTGACGGCTTTCATGGCTATTCGATCTCTTCCAGGGTGACGGAGTCGTTGGTGTAGATGCAGATGTCGGCGGCGATCTTCATCGCGGCTAGGGCGATCTCTTTGGCGCTCAGTTGGGTGTTTTGCAGCAGGGCCCGGGCCGCGGCCAGGGCGTAGGGCCCTCCCGAGCCGATGGCGGCGATCCCGTCGTCGGGCTCGATCACGTCGCCATTGCCGGAGAGGGTGAAGGTCTTCTCGTGGTTGGCGACGATCAGCATGGCCTCGAGGCGGCGCAGGATGCGATCGGTGCGCCAGTCCTTGGCCAGCTCGACGGCGGCGCGGGTGATATTGCCGTTGAACTGCTCGAGCTTGGCCTCGAATTTTTCGAAGAGCGTGAAGGCGTCGGCGGTGGAGCCGGCGAAGCCGGCCACGACCTTGCCCTCTTTCATCCGGCGTACCTTCTTGGCGCCCGACTTCATCACCGTGTTGTTGAAGGAGACCTGGCCGTCGCCGGCGACGGCGACTTGGCCGTTGCGGCGGACGGCGAGGATGGTGGTGGCATGAAAAGTCTTGTCCAAAGGAAACTCCTGGGAAAAAGCCTTACCTGGTTACGGGCGGAATCGCCGTCAAGGCCTCGTAAAAAATTATTTTCGCGCGACTCTCCTCGCCGCAACCCCCCAAGCCCGCGTCCCCTCAGGCCTTCGGGTGCGACTTGTCGTAGACGTCCATCAGCTTGTCAAGGCTAATATGGGTGTATTTCTGCGTCGTCGAGAGGCTGGAGTGGCCCAATAGCTCTTGGATTCCACGCAGATCGGCGCCGTTGTTCATCAAGTGGGTGGCGAAGCTGTGCCGCAGCATGTGCGGGGTCACCTTCTTGGGCAGGCCAAGCTGGACGGCGTAGTCTTGCAGGCGCTTGGCGATCACCCGGGGATGGATCGCCTTGCCCTGCTTGCCCAGGAAAACGAAGTCCTCAAAACCGCTCTGGACGCGGATTTGCGGGCGAACCTCCAGGTAGGCCACCAGGGCCGCTCGGGCTTTCTGTCCGACCGGAACCAGGCGCTCCTTGCGCCCCTTGCCCTGCACCCGCACCATGCCTTCTTTCAGGTCGAGCGCGGCGGTCTTGAGGGCCGTCAGCTCGCCGATGCGCAGGCCGCTGGAATAAAACAGCTCGAGAATGGCCCGGTCGCGCCGCGCCTCGAAGCCCTCGCCCTGGGGAAGCTCCATCAGGCGGAAGGCCTCGTCGACGTCGAGGAATTTGGGCAGCGTCTTGGGGAGCTTGGGGGCGGACAGCTCCAGGGCGACGTTGCGCTGGATCAGGCCGCGCTTGGCCAGAAACTTGTAGAAGCTGCGCAACGAGGCGATGCGCCGGCCCAGCGAGCTGGCCTTCAGCCGGCCGTGGGCCCGGGCCAGGTAGGCACGGAGCGGCAGCAACGGCAGGCACTCCCATTGGACCTCACCCTCTTTCACCCACTCCGGGTGCACTTCCTTGAGAAAGGCCGTCAGCTCGCGCAGGTCGATGGCGTAGTTTTTCAGCGTGTGGGCCGAGCAGTTCTTCTCGGTCCGCAGGTAATTTAAAAATTCCTCGACGCGGTTCATGCGGGCGCCCCCGCTGCGGAGCGGGCCGGCGCCGCCGCGCCCCCTATTCCCGCCCGCCGCGCCCAGTTTTCCAGTCGGTCCAGCGCGTGCCGCGCCAAGTCCAGGCGCTTTTCCTTGCGCCGGTACGCCGGGGGGATCTCCATCAATCCGAAGTTCACGTTCATCGGCTGAAAATCCCCCTCGGAGGCCTCGCTGATGTGCCGCACCAAGGCGCCCAGCGCGGTGTCGGGCGGGGGCACCGGGAGCTCGCGGCCGGCCAGGCGCTCGGCCAGGACCAACCCGGAGTAGAGCCCCCTCGCGGCCGATTCGACATAACCCTCGAC
>SZOV01000081.1 GCA_030263375.1 Deltaproteobacteria bacterium PRO3 | reverse complement strand
GCCCTTGCCTTCCAGCAGGTCCAGGCGGCGTCGGGCCTGCCCCGCGACCTCGGCGTCGCCGTTCGCCGCCAGCTCGGCATAGACCTTCGCGGCGGCGCCTAGGTCGCCGCGGTCCTCGCGGCGCAGGGCCCATTGCAGGAGGCCCTGTGCGAAGAGCCTGGGGTCCTTTTCTTGGAGCAGGGCGTGGAACTCGGGATCTTGTCGGAAGGCCTCGCGCAGGAAGGCGAAGCGCGGGGCCTCGCTGGGACGTGGCGCTGCCGCTGGCAACGTGGGTTGTTTAGGGGGCAAGGAAGGGACGAGCAAGGCGGACTCCGTCTTTGCCCGCAAAGTCCCCCTAAGACTTTGTCGAGCCGTGGCCTTCGAGCCCGAAATTAGAATTGGATGCCTGATTTTCGACGGGGCCCTTCGGATGTTGCCAGGGAAGGGTAAAATCAATCTAACTTATTGAAAAACAATAAAATTATTTTTTGAAATTTTCTGTACGCTTCTCTTAGGCAAAAGAGGCGACCCCTCCTTATAATGTTAGGCATCCGTGCAAAGGAGGTCTCTTGGTTCAGCCCTTTTGGGAATGGCGGAGTTTGGGGGAGGGCCCGCTGGTGGCGAGCGCCATCCACGACGGCCACGAGTTGCGTCCGGAGGTGGCGGAGCGCCTCGCCTTGTCCGCGGCGGAACGCCGTCGCGAGGAGGATCCCTTCACGGTGGAGTGGACCGCCGTCGCGCCGCACCGCATTCTGGTATCGCGCTCGCGTTTCGAGGTGGACCTGAATCGCCCCCGAGACAGGGCCGTCTACCTCGCTCCGGAGGACGCCTGGGGCCTGCGGGTTTGGAAAGAGCCGCCGAGCGAAAAAATCTTGCGGGACTCGCTGCGCGAATACGACGCCTTTTACGCGGGCGTCGAAGAACGCCTGCGTGGGTTGGAGCGGCGGCACGGCCGTTTCGTCCTCTTCGACATCCATTCCTACAACCACCGTCGCGGCCACCCCGCGGCTCCGCCGGAAGACACGGAAAAAAATCCTCAGGTGAACGTCGGCACCGCCTCGGCCGACCGCGCGCGCTGGGGACGCCTGATCGAGCGCTTCGTCTCGGACTTAAGCGCGGCGGACTTTCTGGGGACGCGCCTCGATGTGCGTGAGAACGTCAAATTTTTCGGCGGGAATTTTCCACGCTGGGTCCACAAGGCCTTTCCCGAGACGGGCTGCGCCCTGGCGCTGGAGTTCAAAAAGATCTTCATGGACGAGTGGAGCGGGGTCCCGGACCCGAAGAAGATCGAGGCGATCCGCGCCGCCCTGGCCGCGACCGCGCCCGGCGTGCTGGAAGAGTTGGCGAAAATGGGAGGGACGCGATGAAGTCCGCGCACGCGCCGTTGACGGCCGAGTGGTTCCGTGAGGTGGAGGCCCGCCTCGCCGAGGGCCGGCCCGTGCGCCGCAGCCTCCCGCGCGGCGGCCGCCTACACATCGACCGGCACCTGCCTTTCCTGTGCGTCTACCGCGATCCGCCCGGTAAGACGCCCGGCGGCACCGAGCGGCTGATCACCGGCGAGGCCTCCTATTTGGTCGCCTCCGCGGCCCCGGAGCTGCGCCGCAGCCTCGAACGGTTGATCGAGCTGATCGTCCGCGTCCAGGAGCGGGAGTTCGGAGCCTTTCTATTGCTCGAGCTCTGGGCGGGGCCGCCGAAGGGCAAGGCCGCGGTGACCCAGGAGGAGCTGCAGCCGGCCTTCACGATCCGCGCCCGCGAGAGCCGCGAGCTCTCGCCGACGCTGCACGCGCTGGAGGCCTCGCTTAAGGAGGGCGCCCGGCCGCGCCGCGAGGCCAAGGTTTGGTTTCACCCGGGGGAGCCCGAGTGGCCGAAGGGCCTCGCGCCGCTGCTTTCGCCCAAGCGCGCCGCGGCTCTGCGCTGCCACCTCATCGGCCTCGAGGTGCGGCCGATCTACCTGCACCCCAAGACCCGCGAGAGCTTCCCGCTGGTGCGCCGCGCCCTGCAGCGGTTGCTGGGCCGCGCCTTCAAGCTGGCCTTCTTCGAGTTCGTCAAGACCCGTACCACGCACCAGCCGCCGCATTTTCTGGCCCTGGGCCGCCGCTCGATGGTGAAGGCGGTCTGGGAGGTCGACCGCCGACTGGCCGAGATCAGCTCGGCCTACGATTTCTTGTTGCTCGTCACGCCGGTCAACGCGCAGCAGGCCTGGCTGGCCTTCAAGCGCGACAAGTACGCGCGGGAGCCGGTCTTCCATTATCGCCCCATCCCGGTGGACCCGCCGCTGCTCAAGCGCCGCCTCTACGACATTCCCATCGAGCGCGTGGAAGACCCCACGCTGGCGACCCTGTTCCGCGAGAAGCAGGAGGAGATGGACCGCGACCTGACGATGCTGGTCGATCGCGGGACCTCGCGCTTCCTCTATGGCAGCCTCCAGCTCTACGGCGGCGCCGGACCGGGCCTGCTTGCCGTCGCGCATCGCCTGCTAAAGTCTTTTCCGCCGCGCAGCCGCGAGTCGCGCCCCGGTTGGGAGTTGGACGCCAAGGCCTTCGCCGAGCGGGCTCGCGAGGAATTCGCTTATTATCGAAATAAATATCCCAAGTTCACCGCGAGGGTGGAGATCCGCGACGATATCGCCTCAGGCCTCATGGTCTCCCGCGGCCATCTCTTGGTCGGCGCGCACACGAAGATTCCGGTTTCCCGCGTCGAGGCCCTGCTCAATCATGAGGTGGGGACGCACTTGGTCACCTATTATAATGGCCGCGCCCAGCCATTCCGCCAGCTCTATTCGGGCCTCGCCGGATACGAGGAGCTGCAGGAGGGCCTCGCCGTCCTCGCGGAATACTTGGTGGGCGGCTTGAGCCGCCCGCGCCTGCGCCTGCTGGCCGGCCGCGTGGTGGCGACGAAGGCGATGGTCGACGGCGCGGACTTTCTCGAGACCTTCCGCCTGCTCACGGAGGATTACGGCTTCGAGCGCAAGGGCGCCTTCACGGTCACGCTGCGCATCTTCCGCGGCGGCGGGTTGACCAAGGACGCGGTCTACCTGCGAGGGGTGACGGCGATCACGCGGTACCTGCGCGACGGGGGTCCCCTGGAGCCGCTCTTTGTGGGCAAGATCGCGGCCAATCACGTGCCGATCATCCAGGAGCTGCAGTGGCGCAAGGTCCTGAAGCCGCCGCCGCTGATGCCGCGCTACATGGAGCGGCCGGAGAGCGTGAGATTGCTCGAACAACTGCGTCGGGGCGTCGACGTCCTCGACCTGCTGAAAAGGAGAGGCCTATGAGACTGGGATTCGTGGTCAACGACATTCAGACCGAGGAGCCCGGCTACACGACGACGCGCCTGGCGATGGCGGCCTTGAACCGCGGGCACGAGATCTGGGTGTTGGGCGCGGGCGATTTCGCCTACGACCCCGACGAGAACATCCACGCCCGGGCGCGGACGGTGCCGAAGAAGAAATACAAGTCCTCGGAGAATTTCTTGCGGGACCTGCAGGGCAAGCAGGCTAGGCAGGAACGCATCACCGTCGACGATCTGGATGTCCTGATGCTGCGCAACGACCCTTCGGTGGACTTGGTGCACCGCGCCTGGGCGCAGGCGGCGGGTATCACCTTCGGGCGGGTGGCCATGCGCCACGGGGTCATCGTGCTCAACGACCCGAACGGCCTGAGCAAGGCCCTCAACAAGATGTATTTCCAGCTCTACCCCGAGGAAGTCCGGCCCAAGACCCTGATCACCCGCGACCGCGAGGAGATCAAGGCCTTCGCCAAAACCCACGGAGGCAATATCGTGCTGAAGCCCTTGCAAGGGTCCGGGGGGCAGGGGGTGTTTTTAGTGAGGTCGGACGACTTGTCCAACATCAATCAAATGATCGAAGCCCTGACCCGGGATGGCTATATCATCGCCCAAGAATATCTTCCGATGGCGGAGGAGGGGGACACGCGGCTGTTTTTGATGAACGGCCAACCGCTGAAATACAAAGGGAAGTACGCCGCATTCCGCCGGATCCGCACCGGCGAGGACATGCGCAGCAACGTCCACGCCGGCGGCAAGCTTCGCCAGGCCGTGATCACCGATACCGCGCTCAATATCGCAGAGATCGTCCGTCCTCGCTTGGTCGAGGACGGGATGTTCCTGGTGGGACTGGACATCGTGGGAGACAAACTGATGGAGATCAACGTCTTCAGCCCCGGCGGCCTGGGCAGCGCGCAGAAGTTCGAGGGCGTCAACTTCACCCACGCCGTTATCGAGGCTCTGGAGCGGAAGGTGGAATACATGGGCTATTACCGGCGGCTCTTCGACAACCGGGAAATGGCGACCTTGTAAGCGTCCGCCTTTCGCTTGATCTTTCCGGGCTTTTCCCGCTAGGACAGGTCCCGGAGAATTTCCCATGTCGTTACAAGCCTGGCTCTGGACCGGTTTTCTCATCTTCATCATGGCGATGCTCTTGCTGGACCTGATGGTCTTCAACCGCAAGTCGCACACCATCCGCATCAAAGAGGCCATCCTCTGGAGCATCTTCTGGATCGTCTTGGCCCTCATTTTCAATGCCGGGATTTGGTACTTGGAGGGCCACGACCTGGCCTTGCAGTTCTTGAGCGGCTACCTGGTCGAAAAGTCGCTAAGCGTCGACAATCTCTTCGTCTTTCTCCTGATCTTTTCCTATTTCAAGGTACCCGGGATTTACCAGCATAAGGTACTGTTTTGGGGCATCTTCGGGGCTTTGGTGTTTCGCGCCATCTTCATCTTCGCCGGCATCGCCCTGCTCGAAAAATTCCATTGGCTCATGTACATCCTGGGAGCCTTCCTGGTCGTTACAGGGGTCAAGCTGATCTTCGAGCAAGAGAAGGAGATCCATCCCGAGAAGAACCCCATGCTCAACCTCGTGCGCCGCATGATCCCGGTCACGCCCAATTACGAGGGAGACCGCTTCTTCCTCAAGCGGGCCGGCAAGCTGATGGCGACGCCGCTCTTCATCGTCTTGGTGGTGGTCGAAACCACCGACGTCGTCTTCGCGGTCGACTCGGTTCCTGCGGTGCTGGCGATCAGCCGCGATCCCTTCATCGTGTTCAGCTCCAACGCCTTCGCCATCCTCGGGTTGCGCGCCCTGTTCTTCGCCTTGGCCGGGATGATGCAGGCCTTCCACTATCTGCACTACGGCCTCGCCGCGATCCTGGCCTTCATCGGCGTCAAGATGATCCTGTCGGGCTGGTACAAGATCCCCATCGCCTACGCCTTGGGCTTCATCGCCCTTTCGCTGATTCTCTCGTCCTTGGCCTCGGTTTTTTGGCCGAAGAAGGAGCCGCCCGTGGCCATCGAGCCGCCGCAGGCGCACTGAGTTTCAGGCCTTTCTCCTGTTAATCGGTTTTTTTTCGCCTCGACGGTGTCCCAACCCAGGGATGACCTCGCCATGTCGATCCGCCGCGGATCGCCGCTTCGCCCCGCCGCCGCAATTTCCTCTTGATATATCTTCGGAAAGAAATAATAGTTAGTAGTACTAAATATATATGAAAACGCCACGACCCTTCGCCTCGGCCCAAGACGCCGTTCCCCGCAAGGTCCTGACCGGCCTGGCCAAGCTGGCCCTCGCGCTCAAGAGCGCCTCTTGGCGGGAGGCCGGGCCGCGGGCCCTGACGCCGACGCAGGGGCAGATCCTGGCGATCCTGAACGCCAAGGGTGACTTGCGGCTGGGGGAGGTCGCGGCGGACCTGGGCGTCAAGCCGGCCACGGCCAGCGTGGCGGTCGAGGCCCTTGCGGAGAAGGGTCTCGTTTCTAAGCGATGGTCGCATGCGGATTCGCGGGCGCTGGTGATCCGTCTGAGCGCGGGGGGCCGGCGGGAGGCGAAGCGGGTGGCGACCTGGCCGGATTTTCTCCTCGATGCGGTCGCCTCGCTCTCCGAGGCCGAGCAGGAGGTCTTTCTCAAGGCGCTGATCAAGATGATCAGGGGCTTGCAGGAGCGGGGCGAGATCTCGACGGCGCGGATGTGCGTGGGCTGCCGCTTCTTCCGGCCCTCGGTCCACGCCGATCCCGAGCGGCCGCACCATTGCGCCTTCGTCGACGCCGCCTTCGGCGACGGGCAGTTGCGGCTCGACTGCGCGGACTTCGAGGCCGCCGCGCCCGAGGAGGCGCGGGAAAATTTTCTCAAATGGTCGAACGGATAAAGGAGGAAGCCATGAAAAAAGCGGTCTTCTATCACGCCGGATGCCCGGTCTGCGTCAGCGCGGAACGGCAATTCGTCGCCGCGCTGGATCCAAGGCAATACACGGTGGAAGTCGTGCACTTGGGCGAGAGCAAAGGGCGCCTCGCCGAGGCCGAGCAGGCGGGGGTCAAGTCGGTGCCGGCCCTGGTTATCGACGGACAGCCCTTCCACATCAATTACGGGGCCTCGTTGAACGACCTGCGTTGAGGTGCGGGGCGCGATATATCGGCGATCTGTCCTCGGTGGGGGCGAACACAAGGTTCGCCCCTACGACCGAGATCGCCGTTGCGCATATATTTGCGCCTCAAAGGCCTTCGAGTAAAACGGCGTTGGATTTCATGGCGGAGAGCCGGAGCTCTTTGAGTTCCCGGTACTCGTCCGAGAAATACCACTGACGCGCGCGGTCAAGGTTGGGGAACTCGATCATGACGGGGAACGTGGGTCGCCACTGGCCTTCCATGAGTTCCACCTTGCCTCCTAGAACGACATAGCGGCCGCCGTATTTTTCGACCACCGGCGCTACCCGCGATTTGTACTCCTCCAGCTTTGCGGCATCGATGACTTCCAAGTTGTCGAACAGACAGTATGCGGACATGATGAACCTCCGGAGTATTTGCTGCAGATGGGACGTTTTCCCGTTCATGCACGTGGGTGGGCCCTTATTTCAAGCGTTTCAAAACGCCCTTGGGCTTCACAATGTTTTTGTAGTCCCACTGAATGGCGGCGGCTTTCTTCAACCAAGCCTGGAGAGCCTTCAGTGCGAGGAACCTCATGGTTTGGGGCCGACGTCGTTGTTGGATTCCTCGCTGCGCCTCTTGATCTCCCGGCACAGCCCGGAAAAAATCGCCTTGTGCATCGGGTAGAGCAGGTACCAGTAGAGCAGACCCGGCAGGCCCCTCGGTTCGAAGTAGGCGGTCTGCACGAAGAGCGAGTGGGAGTCCGCGCCTGCCAGCGGTTCCGCTTCCAGCTGCAGCCAGGCGCGGCCCGGGAGCTTCATCTCGGCGCGCAATCGGAGGAGCCGGCCGGGCAGCACCTCCTCGACGCGCCAGAAATCGAGGGCGTCGCCCGGAACCAGCTGGTCGGGATTGCGCCGGCCGCGCCGCATCCCGGGGCCGCCGACCAGGCGGTCGAGCAGGCCGCGCAGCCGCCAGGCCCAATTCGCATAGAACCAGCGCCGCTCGCCGCCGATTCCTGAAAAGACCTCGAAGACCCGTTCGGGCGGGGCCGCAATCTCCGTCTCTCGGACCTCCAGGATCATCCCTTCCCGTTTTTCCAGCCGCGAGGCCGGCGGAGAGCCGGGCTTGAAGGAGGTATGGGAGCCCGACCAGATCGTCTCGACTTGTCCCTGGCTGATGCGGTCCAGGGCGAGGCGTACCGCCGCCTCGTAACCCATCGGCCGGACCGAGAAGACTTCCAAGGCGGAGCGGTCGCGGCAGACGACGTCATGTTTGAGGCCGTCGATCAAGGGGCGCGAGATGGAAGCGGGGATGGGTGTGACGAGATCCACCCAATAGGAGGAGAGTCGCGGCGTCAGGACCGGCACTTCGATCAAGCTTCGGCGCAGGCCGCGGACCCTCGCATAACCGAGCATCATCTCGCGGTAGGGCAGGACGTCGGGGCCGCCGATCTCGAAGACCCGCCCCGCGCTCTCGGGGCGCTGGAGTGCCTCGATCAGGTAGGCCAGCACGTCGCGCGCGGCGATGGGCTGGCAGAGGCTCTTCACCCAACGCGGGCAGATCATCACGGGGAGGCGTTCCGCGAGGTAGCGGATCATCTCGAAGGAGATGCTGCCCGAGCCCACGATAATCGCGGCGCGAAACTCCGTCACCGGGACGCCGCCTTCGCGCAACAGCGCCCCGACCTCATGGCGGCTTTCCAGGTGCGGCGAGAGCGAGGTCTCGTCGGCCCCGAGGCCTCCCAGGTATATCAGGCGCTTCACCCGCGCGTCTCGAGCCGCGGCGGCGAAATTACGGGCGGCCTGACGGTCCCGCTCCTCGAATCCCGCTTCGCCCGCGCGCATCGAGTGCACCAGGTAATAGGCGAGGTCGATGCCGCGCAGCGCCTCGCGCAGGCTCTCGGGTTTCAGCACGTCGCCTTGGACGATTTCCGCCCCATTCCAGGCACGGCCCTTCAGGTTTTCGGGTTGGCGGGCGAGGCAACGGACGAAGTGTCCCTTCTCGAGCAGGCGTGGGACCAGGCGGCCGCCGATGTAGCCGGTGGCGCCCGTGACCAGGATGCGGAGCATTGGACAATTCCTTTCGAGGACGGGTAGACTCGCGCCCATCATTCTAAGGAGGAGCCCTATGCATCGCAAAGGCCTTTTTGCGCGCTTCGCCTCCGCCGCGGCCCGCCGCGCCGGGCAACCCGCCGCCTTCGGGATAGCCTGCCTGATTATCCTCGCCTGGGCTCTCACCGGGCCGGTCTTCCACTTCAGCGACACCTGGCAGCTGGTGATCAATACCAGCACCACCATCGTCACCTTCCTCATGGTGTTCCTGATTCAAAACACCCAGAACCGGGACAGCGAGGCCATGCACCTCAAGCTGGACGAGCTGATCCGCGCCAACCGCGAGGCGCACAACGCCCTTCTCGACCTGGAAGAGCTGACGGAGCAGGATCTCGACCGCATCCGCGAGAGCTACGCCCGGCTGGCGCGGCAGGCCCGCGAGCGCCTGCGCGGCGGCGCCAAGGACGAAGGCATCGTGGAAGTGGAGCTGTGATGGGCGTATCTCCGACGATCCTGTGGTTCCGCCTCGACTTGCGGTTGGCGGACAATCCCGCGCTGCAGGCCGCCCTGCGGCGCGGCGGGCCGATCCTGCCGGCCTTCGTTTGGGCGCCGGAAGAGGAAGGGGCCTGGGCACCGGGCGGGGCGAGCCGCTGGTGGCTGCACCAGTCGCTGCGCGCGCTTGCTGAGGCGCTGGAGAAGAAAGGTGCTCCGCTGGTGATTCGGCGCGGCCCCGCGGCGCAGGTCCTGGCGGCTCTCGCGCGCGAGATCGGGGCCGGCGCCGTCTTCTGGAACCGCCGCTACGAGCGCGAGCTCATCCGCCGAGATTTCGCGCTCCAGGAGTCGCTGCGCGCCGAAGACCTCGAGGCCGAGAGCTTCAATGCCGCGCTGCTCTTCGAGCCCTGGGAGCTCAAGACGCAGTCGGGCGATCCCTACAAAGTCTTTACGCCCTTTTGGAAGTCTTGCCTGCAGCGTCCCGAGCCGGCGGCCCCCGCCCCGGAGCCGAGACGGCTCGAGGGATGTTCCAAAAAGATCGCATCGCTCCAGCTCGAAGCGCTCGCGCTGGAGCCTAAGGTCAACTGGGCCACCGGAATGTGCGCGGCCTGGAGCCCCGGGGAGGCCGGGGCGCGGCGCGAGCTGCAACGATTTTTGGCCGATGCCGTGTCGAACTACCTCGAGGATCGGGACAAGCCCGGCCGGGTCGCGACCTCGCGGCTCTCGCCGCATCTTCATTTCGGGGAGATCGGGCCGCGCCAGGTCTGGCATGCCGTCCGGGAGGCCGCCGCGCACGACCGCCGCGCGGGCGCCCAGCGCGGCTCCGAGGGCTACTTGCGCGAGCTGGGCTGGCGCGAGTTCGCGCATCATCTCCTCTACCACTTCCCGCATACCGCCGAGCAGCCGCTGCGTCCCGAGTTTGAAAAATTCCCCTGGCGTCGTGACGCCGCGGCCCTGCGGGCATGGCAGCAAGGCAAGACCGGCTACCCCCTGGTCGACGCGGGGATGCGCGAGCTCTGGACCACCGGCTGGATGCACAACCGCGTGCGGATGATCGTCGCCTCCTTCCTGGTCAAGGACCTGCTGATCCCCTGGCAAGAGGGTGCGCGTTGGTTTTGGGACACGCTGGTCGATGCGGACTTGGCCAGCAACAGCCTCGGTTGGCAGTGGACCGCCGGCTGCGGCGCGGACGCGGCGCCCTATTTCCGCGTCTTCAATCCCTGCACGCAGGGCGAGAAGTTCGACCCGAATGCCGATTACGTTCGCCGCTGGGTGCCCGAGCTGGCCCGGCTCCCCGACGCCTGGATCCACCGGCCCTGGGAGGCGCCCCCCGAGGTCCTAGCCAAGGCCGGCGTCGTCTTGGGAAAGGACTACCCGAGCCCGATCGTCGATCACGCCGCGGCACGGGATCTTGCGCTGCGGGCCCTCGAGACGATAAAGAAGCGATAAGAAAGCAATCCATGAACGACTTTTTGAAAACCGCCCCCCGCGGCCGCGGCGCCGCCGAGAATCCGCCCAACCGCTTCGAGCGGCTCGCCTGGGAGGACGACGCCGAGGCCTACGACCCGGAGGCGCCCGGGCCGCAGACGCGGTTTTTCAAGGACAGCTCCAAGTCCTTGATCGTTGCCAACGACAGCCCCGACATCCCCTTTGAGGCCAGCCTCAACGTCTACCGCGGCTGCGAGCACGGCTGCGTCTACTGCTACGCCCGGCCCTACCACGAATACCTCGGCTTCTCCGCCGGCCTCGATTTCGAGACGAAGATTATGGTGAAGGAAAACGCGCCCGCGCTGCTGCGCCGCGAGCTTGCCTCGCCTCAATGGGAGCCGAAGGTCCTCGCGATGAGCGGGGTCACCGATTGCTATCAGCCCGTCGAGAAGAAGCTTCGCTTGACCCGCGCCTGTCTCGAGGTCTTGGCCGAGTTCCGCAACCCGGTGGGGATCGTGACCAAGAACCACCTCGTGACCCGCGACCTCGACCTGCTCGCCGATCTGGCCCGCGATCGGGCGGCGGCGGTCTTCGTTTCCGTCACCACCCTGGACGCCGAGCTCGCCCGCAAGCTCGAGCCGCGGGCCTCCTCGCCGCGGCACCGCCTCGAGGCGATCGAGGCCCTGGCCAAGGCCGGGGTGCCAGTCGGCGTGATGACCGCGCCGATTATCCCGGCCCTCAACGACTCGGAGATCCCGGCCATCCTCAACGCCGCGGCCCGGGCCGGGGCGCGTTTCGCCGGCTACGTGATGTTGCGGCTCCCTTTCGGGCTCAAGGGGCTCTTCGAAAACTGGCTGGAAGAGCACTTCCCCGACCGCAAGGCGAAGGTCCTGCACCGCCTCGAGTCGCTGCGCGGTGGGAGGCTCAACGACCCGCGCTTCGGCCGGCGCATGACCGGGGAGGGGGCCTTCGCCGAGCAGGTCGCGGCCCTCTTCGCGATGGGGAAGAAGAAGGCCGGCCTCAAGGATCGGGGGCCCGAACTCTCCGTTGCCGCCTTCCGCCGCCCCGCGGCCCCGCAGCTGAATCTTTTTGGATAATTTCCGATTGGGGGACTGGGCGAATTTCGCTACACTAGCGCGACACCCGAAAGGTAGCGCCATGTTTCAAGCCAACATGCCTTATCGTTTCTTGGGCCGCTGCGGCGCCAAGGTCAGCGCCTTCGGTCTCGGCGGCTGGACCACCTACGGCGGCAGCGTCACCGACGAGAAGACCATTCGAGACATTATCCATGCCGCCTACGAGGCCGGGGTCAACTTTTTCGACATCGCCGACATCTACGCCAAGGGCGAGTCGGAGCGGGCGATGGGCAAGGTCCTGCGCGAATTCCCCCGCCACGAGCTGGTGATCTCCAGCAAGGTCTTCTGGCCGATGAGCGAGGACGTCAACGATCGCGGCCTCTCCCGCAAGCATATCCTCGAGTCCGTCGAGAAGAGCCTGAAGCGCATCGGCACCGATTATCTCGACATCTATTTCTGTCACCGCTTCGACCCCGAGACCCCGCTCGAGGAGACCGCCCGCGCGATGGACGACCTGGTCCACCAGGGCAAGGTCTTGTATTGGGGGACCAGCGAGTGGAGCGGCGAGCAGCTGCGCGAGGCGCATCGCCTCTGCGAGACGCGAAACCTCTACCGCCCCCAGGTCGAGCAGCCGCAGTACAGCCTGGTCGAGCGCCGCAAGTTCGAGCGCGACGTCCGCGCGGTCGCCGACGAGCTGGGCATGGGCCTCGTGGTCTGGAGCCCCCTGGCCTCCGGCCTGCTCACTGGCAAGTACGACGCGGGTATTCCGGCGGGCTCGCGCCTGGACAAGATCGCCTGGTTGCGGGAGGGGATTCTGAGTCCCGAGCGCGTCGCGCAGGTGAAGCGTTTCAAACAGATAGCCGACGAGCTGGGTTGCAGCCGCGCCCAGCTGGCCCTGGCTTGGGCCGTCGCGCAACCCGGAGTCTCCAGCGTGATCACCGGCGCGACCCGCGTCGAGCAATGGACCGAAAACCTGGGGGCCCTCAAGCTCGCCCTTTCGCCGGCGACCTTGAAGGCCTTAGACGACCTCTTTCCGATTTAAGGAGCCGATCATGACCCCCATCTTTTTAGGCAGGGACGCCAAGGGACAGCCCTCGGCGCTCGAATTGCGCATGTCCAACCGCCACGGCCTGATCGCCGGCGCCACCGGCACCGGCAAGACCGTCACCCTGCAGCGCCTCGCCGAGGACTTCGCCCGCGCCGGAGTTTCGGTCTTCATGGCCGACGTCAAGGGAGATCTCTCGGGGCTGGCCCAGGTCGGCCAGCCCGCCGGCAAGATCCAAGAACGGATCGCCGAGTTGCAGATCCCCGGCTACCAAAACCGCGCCTACCCGACGGTCTTTTGGGATATCTACGGCAAGAAGGGCCACCCGCTGCGCAGCACGGTCTCCGAGATGGGTCCGATCTTGCTCAGCCGCGTCTTGAACCTCAACGAGACGCAGGAAGGGGTGCTGCAGGTCGTTTTCAAGATCGCCGACGACCATGGGCTCTTGCTCCTCGACTTGAAGGACCTGCAGGCCATGCTCACTTGGGTCTCCGACAACGCGAAGGAGCTCAAGTCCGAGTACGGCAATCTCAGCCCCCAGACCCTCGGCACCATCCAGCGCCAGCTCCTGGTGTTGTCCGAATCCGGCGGCGAGGTCTTCTTCGGCGAGCCCACGCTGCGCCTCGAGCACCTGATGCAGAAGGATTTCTCCGGCAACGGCGTGATCAGCGTCCTGGACGCCACGCAGCTGATGACCGACTCCAGGGTCTACACGACCTTCATGCTTTGGCTCTTGTCCGAACTCTTCGAGCAGCTGCCCGAGGTGGGCGATCTCGACCGGCCCAAGCTGGTTTTCTTCTTCGACGAGGCGCACCTCCTTTTCAAGGAGGCGCCGAAGGCCCTACTGGAGAAGATCGAGCAGGTGGTGCGCCTGATCCGCTCGAAGGGGGTCGGCGTCTACTTCGTGACGCAAAATCCGCTCGACATCCCCGAATCCGTCTTAGGCCAGCTCGGCAATCGCGTGCAGCACGCGCTCCGCGCCTTCACCCCCCTCGACCAGAAGGCGGTCAAGGTGGCGGCCCAGACCTTCCGGCAGAATCCCGAGATCGACGCTGAAAAGACCATTACCGAACTCGGCGTGGGCGAGGCCCTGGTCTCGCTGCTCGATCACGACGGGAAGCCGACGCCGGTGCAGCGCG
>SZOV01000080.1 GCA_030263375.1 Deltaproteobacteria bacterium PRO3 | reverse complement strand
GATCGCGCCGCCCTCGACGGTCAGGAGATAAGGCTCGACCTCGGCCTCGCGGTCGGGGAGGAAGGATCGCAATCCCGTGACGCCGCGATAGCCGCGCATCCCGCCCACCGAAGCCTGGACGTCGTTGGCCGAGGAGGCCTTGCGGTTCTGCAGGGCCTGACCAACGAAGCGGATGATGTCGTAGCCCATCGCCTCGAGCGTCGAAGGCTGGGTACCGAAGGCCCCCTGGAATTCCGAGACGAACTCCTTCACCGCCCCGCTGTCCGAGTCCTTGAAGTAGATATCCAGGAAAACCGAGTTGTCGAGCAGGCCGCCGGACTTGCCGGCGATGCTGGGATCGTTCCAGGCGTTGGTGCCGAGCAGCTGGACGTTCTCGATGCCGGCATTCTTCAGGGCCGGAACGATCTTGAGGACCGACGCGTAGCTGTCAGGGAGGAACAGCGCGTCGAAACCCAAGGGCGCGCTGGGCGAGGCCTGGGAGACGCTGAACTTCAACTGCCGCAGGTCGTTGGAGACGTTGCTCGTCGAGCCGTAGCCCTGCGAGGCGGTGACGTTGGCGCCGTATTTGGGCGCCATGTCCTTCATCGTGCTCATCAGCACCTTGCCGTAGTTGGAATTGGGATAGAAGACGGCGATCTGCTTCTTGTTCCGCTTCTTGGTCGCCTCGTTGAGAATGGCGCGAACCTGTTCGCCCGGCGTCAGGCTGAAACGGTAGATCCGGCTGCCGATCCCCGGGATGCCCTCTTTCTGCGCGAGGCTGATCATCACCACGCCCAGCTCGTCGGCGCGCTTCGCGGCCGCCTGGGCCGAGGCCGAGGAAAGCGGGCCGACGATGGCCATTACCTTCTCCTGCTGCACCAGCTCTTCGACCGCCTTCACCGCCAGGGCCGCGTCGCCCTGATCGTCGCGGGTGACGATCTGGATGTTGTTCACCCCGTTGCAGGGCGGCTTCACGCTGGCCGCGCACTCCATGCCCTTCAGGGTGTTGGCGCCGTAGACTTCGTACTTGCCGGAGAGGGGAAGGATGACGCCGATCTTGTAGACTTTGCCCGCGGGACCCTTCGGCTCCTTGCCCGGCTTGACGCCGCCCAGCTTCGCGATGGTGGGCTGGGCCTCTTTCGTCAGAGGATGGTCCGGGAAGCGCCCCGTGAGCCGCCCGAAGTATTTGCGCGCCAGGCCCTGATCTCCGGCGCCGTAATAGGCCATGCCGAGCTTGTAATCGATGTAAGGCTCGCTGGTCTTGGCCTTGTAGGTCGGCAGGCGCGGGTCCAGCTGGCCGGGCGTCGCCGGACGCGAGGCCCAGCTCTTCAGGCCGGCGACGACGTCGGCGCGCAGCGGGGCCTCGGAGCCGTACTTGGATTGCACGGCCGAGTCGCCCAGGTTCTCGTAGCTGTCGAGCAGGACGGCGTTGTAGAAACCCTTGCGCTCGGGCGAGGCCCCGGTCTTGTCGATCGCGAACAGCGCCAGGCCGCCCATCTTGATGCGGTCGTTCTCGCCTAAGGCCGCGGGATCGGTCTTGTCGAAGTACCCCAGGCTGCGCTGGTAGTTGCCCAGGCGAAACTGGCTGATGCCCGCCTTGACCCGAGCGCGCGAGGCGACGTCTGGGTCGGGGGTCTTGCCGATCAGCCGGTCGAAGGTGGCGGTGGCGCCGTCGTAGTCCTTGCGCAGCATCTGGATCTGGCCGATGCGGAACTGCGAGCTGTCGGTCAGCTCGTTGTAAGGGTGGCGCTGGATGAAATTTTGGAAGCCGGTCTCGGCCTGAGCGTAGCGCTGGGCCTTGAACTCGTTTTCGGCGAGGGCGTACTCGCTGCGCATCTCGGAAGTCACCGAATTGGGGTATTTCACCTTGGCCCCGCCCTTGAACATCGCGCAACCGGCGGAGAAGGCCAGCAGCAGGAGCAAGAGGGGCAGCCGAACTCGCAAGGAAAAGCGTCTTCGCATTATTTCGTCCCTTTATCGGAGTGACCCGGCACTCCGTCACCAAAACCACTTTTTGATTTTCCGCCAGAGCCCCGGCCGTTCCGCCCCGCCCTCGCCCTGGATCCGGTGCAGAAGCAGGCGATCGCGCTCGCCGAGGACGGCGGGGATCTTCACCTTGATCTTGACGAATTGATCGCCGCCCAGCCCCAGGCCCTTCAAGCGGAAGACTTGGCCGGATTGAGTGCCGGGAGGCAGTCGGAGCGGCGTCGTACCGCCTAGGGTAGGAACTTGGACCTCGCCGCCCAGGGCGGCCAGGCTCATTTCGACCGTGGTCTCACATATAATGTCCTTGCCGTCAAAGGAAAACCCGGGATGGCGCTTGAGGCGCAGGACGACCTGGACGTCCCCGCGCCGGCCGGGCGCGAGCTCGTGGCCTTCCCCGAGCAAGCTGACGACGAAGCCGTCGTTCGCACGGGGCGGAAAGGGAACCTTCAGCTTGGCGGCGCGCAGGTGATAGCCCCGCGCGCGGCAGGCCACGCAGCCGCGGGAGCTCAAGAATCCGCGACCGTTGCACTTGGGGCACTCGCGGCGCTCGCCGCCCTCCCCCGGCCCGCCCACGAAGCCCGCGCCGAAACAGTAGGTGCAGGTGAAGGTCTTCGCGCCCTCCTCCACGCCGCTGCCGTAGCAGACCCCGCAGAGCTCCTCGCGCTCGACGGCAAGGATCTTGCTTCCGCCCGCGAAGGCTTCTTCGAGGCTCAATTCCAGCTCGCGCCGAAACGGCGGCCGCTCGCGCAGCGAGCCGGGGTGGTCGACGTCGAAGAGCGTCTTGAGGATGTCCTGGGCGTACTCGCCCGTGGTCCGGGCGGCGGGGCTGGGCTGCTGGATGGCGCGCAGGGCCTCGAAATTGCCGGTGAGATAGGAATAGGCCTCGACCGTCTCCTTGAAACGCTCCTCCGCTTGCGGATTGTGTGGATTCCGGTCGGGATGAAAGCGGAAGGCGAGCTCTTTGAAGGCCCGCTTGATCTCCTCACGGCCGGCGCCCTGGCTCAGGCCCAGCACCGCGAAGTAGTTTTTTTGGGGGTCGCCCATGCCTCCAGGGTTTTACGGCCCGGGGAGGGCCAGGTCAAGGTTTCCCGGCCGAGAGATGCGGGGCTTATTTTTCGGGGGGCTTGGCCACCGTCACCAGGGAGGGACGGATCAGCCGGTCGTGCATCTTGTAACCCCGGCGGTACTCGTTGACGACCGTGTGTGGCTCGTGCTCTTCCGATTCGTGATGGGCCATGGCCTCGTGATGATGCGGGTCGAAGGGCAGTCCTACCGAGTCGACGGGCGTGACGCCGAAATTTTCCAGCACTTTGAGGAACTGCCGCAGCACCAGCTGCACGCCCTGAACGATGGCCTGCTTGTCGGAGGCCTCGGCGTGCGAGAGCGCCTGCTCGAGGCCGTCGAGCACGGGCAGCAGGTCCTTCACGAATTTTTCGTTGCCGTAGCGCAGGGCCTCTTCCTTCTCTTTGGCGATGCGCTTGCGGAAATTATCGAACTCGGCGTAAGTCCGCAGGTACTTCTCGTTGGCGTCCTTCGCCTTGGCCTCGGCCTCGGTCAGGGCGGCCTGGGCCTGCTGGAGGGAGGTCTCGAGCTCGGCGATCCTGGATTTGTATTGGTCCTCGAGACCCGGCGCGATCCCGCCGGCCTCTTGGCTGGCGGCGACGCGGGCCTCGGCCTCTTTCTTCGCCTTCATCGCGTGCTTGAGTTGATCGAGCTTGTCGTTTTGCATCTTCTATCCCTTCAATATGTCTCCCAGCGAACGCGCCGTAAACTCCACCATCGGGATCAGCTTCGAATAGTCCATCCGCGTCGGCCCGATCACCCCGAGGGTGCCGAGCGGCTTGGAATCGCCGCCGTAATTGGAGACGATCACGCTGCAATCCTTCAGGTCGGTCAGGCGCGACTCGCTGCCCACGAAGATCTGGACCCCCGGCGCCTTGATGGCGCGGTCGAGGAAGGCGACCAGGCGGTGCTTCTCTTCGAGGGCCGAGAGGATCTCGCGGATCTTGTCCAAGTTGGAAAATTCTTGGGTGTAAAGAAAATTTTTCTCCCCGTCGATGATCAGGTCGTCGGAATCGCTGGAGACGACCTGCTGCGAAAGCACCAGCGCCTGCTTGAGCAGACGGTCGAGTGCGTCCTGCTGCCGCGTCATCTCGACCAAGATGCGCTGCTTGACCTCGCTCAAATTGAGCCCGCCCAGCACCGAGTTGAGGTAGTTGTTCATCCGGATCAGATCGGCGCGGCTGAGCGGCTCGTCGGTCTCGAAGATTCGGTTCTGCACCACGCCCTGCTCGGTGACGAGGATGGCGAGGATCTGCGACTCGCGCAGCGGCAGGAACTCGATGTGCTTGAGCTTGGTCACCTCGCGCTTGGGCGCCAGGATCACCCCGACATGCTGTGAGAGGCCCGAGAGCATGCGGCCGGCGTTCTGCAGCATGGAAACCCTGTCGTTGCCCTCCTGAAGCGACTGCCGGATCTGCCGTTTCACCTCTTCCTCGAGCGGCTCCACCTTCAGCAGGCAGTCGATGTAGAAGCGAAAGCCCCGCTCGGTGGGAACGCGACCCGCGGAGGTATGGGGCTGCTCGAGGTAGCCCTCGGCCTCGAGGTCGGCCATCACGTTGCGGATCGTCGCCGCGCTGAGGCCGAAGCGATAGCCCTTGGAAAGCGCCGTCGAGCCCACCGGTGCGGCCGTCTGGATATAGCTCTCCACCAGGGCCTGCAGGATTTGGCTCTTGCGGCGGTCGAGTTGGGGAACGGCGTCGGTCATCATCCTATTTAACAGTTAACGATCCCAATCCAGGCTGTCAATGGAGCGATTCGCCCAAAAATTCCCGCAGGACTTCGTTGCTGAACAGCATCCCCTCCTCGGTGAAGCGGGCGCCGCCGGTCTCCAGCTCGACCCAGCCCCGCTCCCGCGCCCGGTCCAGGGCCCCGCGAAAGGCGGCCGGAAAGGGCGCGGCGAATTTACCCTCGAAGTCCGCGAAACGGATCCCCCGGCGCTTGCGCAGACCCATCATCAGGAACTCGCCGAAGGCCGCGGAGCGCGCAATGGGCTCGACCTCCACGCCCGCCCAAGTCCCGGAGCCGGCGCCGTACTCCGGCAGGCCCCGCGGGTTGGCGAGACGCAGCCCGTAGAGCCCGGACGAAGGCTCGACGCCCAGGAGGCTCAAGGTCGCGCCGTTCAGCTCGGAGGCGCGCAGGAAGGAGACCGCTCCCGCGCCGAGACCGACGAAGCTGTCGTAGTCCCAGTAGTGCAGGTTGTGCCGCGACTCGTGACCGGCGCAGGCGTAGTTGCTGACCTCGTAGGCCTCCATGCCCCTGGCGCGGCCGAAGGCCGCGATGCGCTCGCGCATCGCGAGGACCTCTTCGGTCTCGGGCAAGGGAAGGCGGCCTTTCAGGTAACGGTCGTAGAAGGGCGTCCCCTCCTCCACGATCAGCTCGTAGGCGGAAAGATGGCGCAGCGGAAATCCTTCCAAACGGCGCAGGGTGTCCTCGAGCTGCCCCAGGGTTTGCCGGGGCAGGCCGTACATCAGGTCGCCGCTCACCCGCTCGAAACCTGCGGCGAAGGCCCACTCCAAGGCTTGCAGGGCGTCCGCCGCGTCGTGGGCCCGGGCCAGGTCGGCGAGCAGACGCTCGTCCAAGGTCTGCACCCCGATGGAGAGGCGGTTGCAGCCGGCCTCGCGGAAGCCGCGCATCTTCTCGGGCGCGGCGGTCTTGGGGTTGAGTTCGAGGGTGACCTCGGCGCCGGGTTCGATGGGTCCTAGGCGGCGCGCCTCCCGCAGGAGGCTCCCGATGGATTCCGGCGCAAAGAGCGAGGGTGTGCCCCCGCCGAAGAAGACCGTGTCAAAGCCCGCCCGTGTCGACGGGGACAGGGCCTCCGTCCAACGCCCGATCTCGCGCCGCAGCGCGGCCACGTATTCCGCCTCCGGGGCGGCGCTTCGGCCCAGCCCAATCGAGTTGAAATCGCAGTAATGGCACTTGCTGACGCAGAAGGGGATATGAATGTACAGAGCGAGCTTTGTCATGACGCCTTCCGTCATTAATTTTTAGCCGGATTTTACAAAAATGCCCCTTGCAATAATAGGGACCCTGCTCTATCTAGCCGGAAAAATCCCCTAAGCTCGGGTTTTCCCAAAAGTTCCTCAAGGTACGGCACCATGTCCTTGCTGACCGACAAAATCAAATCCCTTTTGACGATCGAGACCTCGCAGGTCCTGTCTAGTCAAGAGAAGGGCAAGAAGCGCGCGACCGTCATCAGCATCTGCTCGCAAAAGGGCGGCGTCGGCAAGACCACCACCGCGGTCAACCTCAGCACCGCCATCGCCAAGTATCACGGCAAGCGCGTCCTGGTCGTCGACCTCGACCCGCAAGGCCACGTCGAAAAATCCTTGGGCGCCCTGATCCCCGAGGGCGTCGAGTACTCGCCGATGTCCACGATCCTTTCCAGCAAGAAGGGCAATGTGATGGACGGCGTGATCCCCACCGAGCTGGAGAACTTTTTCATTTCGCCCGGCGACAAGACGCTCTACGAGACCGAAAGCCTACTCGCCACCAAGATCGGCAAAGAATACATCCTGGCCGAGGCCATGAAGGTCGCGCGCAGTCACTTCGACTTCATCTTCTTCGACTGCCCGCCCAACCTGGGCAACCTCACGCTCAACGCCCTGGTGGCCAGCGACTTCTGCCTGGTGCCCTGCGAGATGAGCGTCCTGGCCTTCGAGGGCGTCAACGACCTAGTCGAGACCCTCGAGACCGTCAACGAGCGCCTCAATCCGCGCCTCAAGATCCTGGGCGTGCTGTTCACCCGCGTCGACGGGCGCAACGTGAACATGAACCAGATCATCGAGAGCAATATCAAAAATTTCTTCCGCGGCAAGGTCTTCAAGACCCAGATCGCGATCAACACCGCCCTCAACAAGGCCCAGCTTGAGGGCCTGCCGGTCTTCGACAACTACCCCTCCAGCTCGGGCGCGGTAAACTACCGTGAGCTTGCCGAAGAGCTGGTCAAAAAGCTCAAGCGGCAAAGCGCGGCCCAGGGCGGCGGACCGCTCAGCCAGGCGGCGAGCGGGTAGCTTAACCGTCGCCCCGACAATTCCCTTGACCTCTCCCGGCCCGCGACCTAATCAAAATCCCCGTTATTTCAATATTTTAAGCCCACGAATCCCCTAGCAACTTTGGGCGTCAGCGACCGATATTTTTTATTGAGATGCGACCGTCCAGGCCCTTAAAATTATTGATCTTTTTCCTCGGCTGCCTGCTGCTGCCCGCGCGGGCCGGGGCCGAGGCGGCCAATTATTTTTCCCAAATTTTCAGCGAAAAGGTCCTCACCGTCAGCCGCGAGGGCGACGGGCTGCTGCCCGGGACGCTGCGCACCGCCCTGATCCAGGCCGGCGGGATCCGCTCGCAAAACGCATTTACGCTCGTACGCATCGTCTTCGAGCCCACGGTCAAGCGGGTCCGCATCACCAAGGGTCCCCTGCCCGAGGTCTCGGGGTCGCTGACCACGATCGACTGCCAAAACGCCCAGGGCCGCGGCATGATCGAGGGCGTCGACGAAAACACCGAGGGCGTCGACCCCACGGTGGAAGTCGCCGGACTGAAGCTGACCAGCAACGGCAACGCCGTCCGCAACTGCCATGTCACCGGCTTCCGCGGACCCGGCATCCTGATCCGCGGCAACCGCAACACCGTCGAGTACAACACGATCGGCTACCACAAGGCGGTGGCCGAAAGCGCCGTCGAGGCCTCCGCGATCTTCGGCGAGCCCAAGACCAACCAGGGCGCGGGCGTCTTCATCGGCGACGGCTCGAGCGAAAACGTCGTGCAGAACAACGAAATCGTCGCCAACGCCTTCAACGGCGTCGAGCTCAGCGGCGGCGTCGGCGCCGCCAACAAGGTCACGTTCAATTTCTTCGCCAAGAACAGCGGACGCCCCATCAAGCTGGCGCCCAACGGCCACGCCACCCGCCAGCCGCAGATCACCAAGATCGTCCAGCAAGGCGACCTCTTCCTGATCAGCGGTGTCGCCGAGGCCAAGGCCGATCTGCAGATCTACACCGGCGGCAAGGAGGACGGCGAGGTCGGGATGATCGTCGTGCCGGGGACGCAGCTTCCTGCCGATACCTTCACCGTGGCGACCAAAAGTAAGGGCTTCGTCCCCAACCAGACCAAGATCGTCGCGCTCGCGCAGGCCCCCAACCGCAACACCAGCGAGTTCAGCAGCCCCATCGTCATCCCGGGCCCCAACGCGACGGTGATCGGCTCGGCACCCGAGGCCGAGGCCCCGGCCGCCGCGAAGCCCGAGGCGCCGGCCAAGGAAGAGGCCGCGCCCGCCGAGGGAGAGACCGGCGAGGGAGAATTCAACGCCCCGGACAACCTGATGGATAACAGCGGCACCGGTAAACCGCCCGCGGCCGCCGTACCGGCGCCGGGCAGCGTCATGCCTTCCGCCCAGGGCGCGCCCAAGGCCGTCGACAAGAGTCATGAGCCCGAGACCGTCATCAACCTAAACGGCGCGGGCGAGCCGGGCCACGAGCCCGAGACCGGCGGCCTCTCCGAGAAGACCGCCAAGGTCAGCGCGATGGGGATTTAATCCAAAAAATTTAGGAAAGAGCGAGGATGGCCCGCGCCTCCGCGACCGAGGCCGGTTTTGTGCCGCGCGCCTCGACGAGCCGGACCGCGGCGCGTACCAGGTCGCCGTTGGAGGCCGCCATCTCCCCGTTCGGCAGATAGAAGTTGTCCTCCAGTCCGACGCGCAGGTCGCCCCCAAGATCCAAGGCCTCCCCCAACAGCCGCCACTGGTCGCGGCCGATGCCGATCACCTCCCAATGCGAACCCTCAGGCAGGTTGGCCGCCATGCAGGCCAAGTTTCCCGCTCGGGTCGAGATGCCGCCGAGGACGCCCAGGATCAAGCTGAAGTGGGCGGGCGTTTTCAGCAGACCCATGTCGATGAAGGGCAGCGCATTGCCGATGTGGCCGACGTCGAAGCACTCCAGCTCGGGCTTGGCCCCGGCTTCTTCGATGCGCTCGAGGCAGTACTGGATGTCCTTGAAGGGATTGGCGAAGACGTAGTCGTGGTAGAAGGCCTTATTCTTGCGGCTGTAGATCGCGTAATTCATCGAGCCCATGTTGAGCGCCGCGATCTCGGGGCGATGGTCGGCGATGTGCCGCGTGCGCTCTTGGATGGGCAGACCGATGCCGCCCGACGAGAAATTGAGGATCACCGGGCAGCGCTTGCGGATCTCGGCCTTGATCTCGCCGAAGACGGCGGATTCCCAAGAGGGGCCGCCCTCCGGCGTGCGGGCGTGGATGTGCACCACCGCCGCGCCCGCCTCGTAGGCGCGCCGGGCCTCCTCGGCGATTTCGACCGGCGAATACGGGATCGCGGGGCACTGTTCTTTCTTGGCCAGGACGCCGGTCAGGGCGCAGGTAATGATGACGGGCTTGCGACTCACGGAACGATCCAATTCTGGAAGATCTTCAAAAACTCGTCGCCGACGGTCTTCCATTCGCGGCGACTCAAGCTGCCCAACTTTTTTTGCAGGATATCCGCCTCGACGGTGACGATCTTGCTGAGGCGGATCATGGCCGGATATTTCAGGCCGGAGACCTCCCAATCCAGGACGCGGTAGTCGCCTGGCATGTTCATCTCGTCGACGCGGCTGGTGACCAAAGCGATGACCGCCTTGGTCGGCATGCCCTTGGCCTGCACCTTCGAGACGACGAAGGCCGGGCGGTGCTTGAGGGCGTGGGGATCGGTGAAGGGATAGGGCACCAGGACGAAGTCGCCGGCTTTAAAATCGATCATAGTCGGCGTCACGAGGATTGTCCCACTCGAGGAAGGAGGCCTCGGCCGCCTTCATCAGCGCCTGGTGTTCTTTTTTGTTGGTGAAAAAACCTTGGATGGCCTTGCGCACGATCTCGCGCATCGGCCGGCGCTCGACGGCGGCCTCGAGCTTGAGCATCTTGAGCAGCTCGGGGTCTTGGAGGTCGACGGTGATGCGGGTTTGTTTCATCGGGAGTAAGAAAACACGAAATCGGAAGGATCGTCAACCGGCGGCTGGCCCCTAG
Organism: Deltaproteobacteria bacterium PRO3; assembly: GCA_030263375.1. Lineage (NCBI taxonomy): Bacteria > Deltaproteobacteria > Deltaproteobacteria bacterium PRO3. The sequence continues at coordinate 4,106 of SZOV01000080.1, read as the reverse complement.
CCCCTGTACAAAAGCCGGGACAGGGCCGCGATCACACCGGCGCCACCCCGTGCCGCTTCTTGGGCCAGGGGATTTGCTTGGCTTCGGCCAGCTCGAGGGTGCGCAGGATCCACCTCTTGGTGTCGCGCGGGTCGATGATGTCGTCGATGTAAGCCCCGCCGGCGGCCTTCTCGAGGCTGATCTCCTTTTGGTAGCGCTCGACCAATTCTTTCCGAGTCTTCTCGGGATCGGAGGACGCCTCGATCTCCTTGCGGAAGATGATGTTGACCGCTCCCTCCGCGCCCATCAACGAGATCTCGCCGGTAGGCCAGGCGACGAGGCCGTCCGGCTCGTAGCCGCGCCCGCACATCACGTAGTAACCAGCCCCGTAGGCCTTGCGGATGACGACCGTCAGCTTGGGCACGGTCGCCCGCGACACGGCGTAGAGCATCTTCGCCCCGTGGCGGATGATCCCCTGGCGCTCGACCTTCGAGCCGACCATGAAGCCCGGAACGTCCTGCAGGAAGAGCAGCGGGATGCGGAAGGCGTCGCAGAGGTTGATGAAGCGCGCCCCCTTGTCGGCCGCGTCGACGTCGAGGACCCCGCCCATGACCATCGGCTGGTTGGCGACGATCCCCATCGGCCGGCCGCAGAAGCGCCCGAATCCGACCAGCAGGGTCTTGGCGAAGGCGGGCTTGATCTCGAGGAAGCGCCCGTGGTCGACCAGGCGGGTGATGATCTCGTGCATGTCGTAGGGCTTCTTCGAGCTGTCGGGCAATACCTTCAAAATCGACTCGTCCACATGGTCGCCGGGCGCCTCGTCCTCTTCGTATTCGGAAAAGGAATATTCGGCATAGGCCTTCTTGCCGGAGAGAATCGGGGGCTTCTCGTCGCAGTTTTGCGGGAAATAACTCAAATACTCCTGAATGACCCGAATGCATTCCTTGTCGTCGGCGACCTCCATATCCCCCACCCCGCTAATCTCGCAGTGGATCCGCGAGCCGCCCAGCTCTTCCATAGTGATCTCTTCGCCGATCACCGCCTTGACCAGCGGCGGGCCGGCCAGGGCCATGGAGCTGGTGCCTTTGACCATCGGCACGAAATCCGCCAAGGCCGGAATATACGCGGTCCCGGCGGCGCAGGGCCCCATCATCGCGGCGACCTGCGGGATGTAGCCGCTCATCTTCACTTGGTCGTAGAACAGTTTCCCACTCTCGGCGAACTGCGAGCCCGCCAGCTCTTGGATGCGCGCGCCGGCCGAGTCGAGGAGCCAGACCATCGGGATTTTCTCTTTCAAGGCGATCTCGCGCAGCCGGTCCACCTTGCGTTCCTGGACGTAGCCGATCGAGCCGGCCATCACGGTGAAGTCGTAGGCCGCGCAGGCGACGAGTCTGCCGTTAATTTTTCCGTAACCCGTGATGCAGCCGTCGGCGGGTGTCTCGCGCTTGACCATGTCGGGATGCGTGGACTGATGGTGGGCCAGGATGCCGATCTCGACGAAGCTCCCCTTGTCGAAGAGCAGGTCGACACGCTCGCGGGCGGTGAGCTTGCCGGCGGCGTGCTGCTTGGCCACCTCCTCCGGACCGCCCATCTGCCTGGCCTTGGTTTTTTGGCTTTCGAGGTTTTTGAGAGTTTCGTCCAGCGCCATAGGTTATCCTGTCGTGATTTATCTTGCTCGTTTCTCGAAAATAAACGCCGCGCCCTGAGCCGCTTGGGAGGGGGAGGGAGATATGTCCTACGCGACACGGGCGGCCCCCTCAGGCCGGGGGCCGCCCTCCGCAGAAAGATCGAAATTATATAGGCCTCAAGGTGTTCGATCTTTCTGAGGGTCGCTTAAGGACATATCTCCCTCCCCCTCCCAAGCGGCGCCACCTTCCGTAAAATTTTATTCCATTTGGAAATTACTGACTTCCCTTCTCTTGACCTGCACAGAGCTTTCCGGGGACTGCGGGGAACCTCCCCCACGAAGCCTCAGGCAGGAGGGAGGGCGTAGGAGCGTCAAAAAGGCCCAATGAGCAACGGAGTTGGAGGCTGACGAAGGAAGACTCCAACTCCGATTGCGAATGGGCCTTTTTGGCGCGAGTAGCCCGACCGGGCCGTAGCTTCGTGGGGGAGGGTCCCCGCAGTCCCCGGAAAGCGTCGCGGCAAAACAAAAAAGCCAATAAACGCCCAAAATAAAGACACGCCGCAAAACTACTTCGCCCACTTCATCCGCTTGACGATAATCTCTTTCATGATCTCCGAAGACCCGCCTCCGATCGTCATCAGGCGTATGTCGCGGGTGAAGCGCGCCAGGTCGTATTCCTCCATGTAGCCCGCACCGCCGTGCGCCTGCAGGCAGTCGTAGGCGACGCGTTGGGCCAGGTCGCCGGCGAAGAGTTTTGCCATCGAGATCTCCTTGCTGCATTCGACCCCCGCTTGGAAGAGACTCACCGCATGGTAATTGAGCCGTTTCGCCGCCTCCAGCTGGGTGGCCAGCTCGGCGAACTTGTGCTGCCAGACTTGGTAGTCGATGACCCGCTTCCCGAAGGCCTGGCGCTCGCGGCAATACTGGACCGTCTCGTTCAGCGTCAGCTCGGAGCCGGACACGCAGGTGATCGCCGCGACGAGGCGCTCGCCCTGGAAGTTTTTCATGATGTAGAGGAAGCCCTGGTTCTCCTCGCCGATCACGTAGCGTTTCGGAATGCGGCAATTCTCGAAGAACAAAAGCGCCGTGTCGGAGGAGTGGTTGCCCAGCTTCTCGAGCTTCTTGCCGACCGCGAATCCCTTGGCGTCGGTGGGAAAGGTGACGAGGCTGATGCCCTGGTAGCCCGGCCCGCCGGTGCGCACCGCCAAGGTGATGAAGTCGGCGCGCCCGCCGTTGGTGATGTAGGTCTTGGCACCGCTGATCACGTAGTCGTCCCCGTCGCTGACCGCGCGGGTGGAGATGTTGGCGACGTCCGAGCCGCAGCCCGGCTCGGTGATGCCGAGGGCCGCGATCTTTTCGCCCTTCAAGGCGGGGATCAAAAATTCCTTCTTCTGCTCCTCGGTTCCCAGGAACGAGAGGATCGGCGTCGCGATGTCCGCCTGCACCATCAAGTCCATCGCGAGGCCCGCCATCTTGCAGCGGACGATCTCCTCGCAGAACACCACCTTGAACCACCAGTCCCCCGCGCTGCCGCCGACCTCTTCGGGAAAGCAGACCCCCAGGATGCCCAAGTCGCCGGCCTGCTTGAAGACCTCCCGGGGAAAGCCGCGGGCCCGCTCCCACTCTTCCTTGTGGGGCAGCAGGTCCTTCTCGGCGAAGTCGCGGACGGTTTTGCGGAACAGTTCGTGTTCGGGGCTGAAGGGGGAAAGATCGCTCATGACCGGGAAATATAGAGCCTATTCTCGGGGCCTACAAGGAGGATTGTTGGGCTGGAACGGGGACCTCGGTCATTCCTCGGGTTCGGAGGCCCGCCGCCCGCGGGGGGCGGTGCACACCTCGCGCAGCCACGCGACCAGGTCCCCTCCCCCGCCCCGGCGGTCCAGCCACTCGCGCGTCGCCGGGTCGAAGGCCAAGAGTTCGCGCCAATTCACCGCGTGATTCGGATTGGGCAGCGAGGCGCGCGCCAGGGCGCGGCGGATCAGGGCCTCGGGAGCGATCTCGGAGGCCTCGTGGAAGGGAATCCGCTCCAAGGTCTGCTCCGGCAACAGTCCATCGGCCGCCAAGCTCACCAGGGCCCCGACGCGGTGGTGCCCGTTCAGCAACAGGCGCCGGCCGCGGGCGTCGGGGCGACGGACGACGGGCAGCCGGCCCTCGTCGTCGATCAGCGCCAGGGCCAAGGCCCCCTCCTCGGGCAGTCGTCCGGGAGTCCAATGCTGAAGCGCCAGGCGAGAGAGGATGCTGCGCCGGACCGCGTTCAGCGCGGCCGCGCCGTCGCCTCGGGCGTGGTTGTCCAAATAATGGATGGGCAGGACGTCCCGCAAGGCCAGTCGCGCCGGCCGCGGGTTCAAACGTTCCGAAAAGCCTCCCGCCAAGAGCTCGCGGAAGCGCTGCATCCAGGACGGGGTCCGAAAGGGACGGGAGTCCTCGGGGCGCAGCTCGCGCAAGTCCGGAAGCGCGTGGCGCAGCAGGCCCCTTCGCTCCAGGCCTCGGAGCAAGACCT
>SZOV01000079.1 GCA_030263375.1 Deltaproteobacteria bacterium PRO3 | reverse complement strand
AGAAGCCGGCCATCTTGAGCAGCCCGCGAAACTTCTTCACCGCGCCCGCCTTGGGAGCGAAGACTTCTTGCCCCAGGTGCATGTGCGGGTCCAGGGCCTCGCGGGCGATGAAGAGGCGCATGATCTCGGAGGAGCCTTCGATGATCGTGTTGATGCGCGCGTCACGCATGATGCGTTCGACCGGGAAGGGCTTCTCGCCCCGGGCCCGCAGCGAGTCGGCCGTCTCGAAGCCGCGACCGCCGCGGATCTGCAGGGTCTCGTCGATGATCCGCCAACCCCGCTCCGAGCAAAAGAGCTTGGCCATCGCCGCCTCGAGGCGGATGTCGCGCCCGCCCAGGTCGACCAGGGCCGAGGCGTACCAGGTCATGGCCTCCATCGCGAAGGCGCTGGCGCTCATCCAGGCCAGCTTGGCCGCGACCGCCTCGTGCCTGCCGATCGGCGCGCCCCACTGCACCCGCTCGTTGGCCCAGTCGCGGGCGATGTTGAGGCACTGCTTCGCCCCGCCGGTGCTGGCGGCCGGGAGCGTGAGCCGCCCGGTGTTGAGCGTGACCAGGGCCAGTTTCAGGCCCCGGCCCAGGCCGAGCAGGATGTTTTCTTTCGGGACCTTCACGTCGCGGAAGCGGAGCAGGCCGTTCTGGATGCCCTTCAGGCCCATGAAGTCGCAGCGGTGCACGACCTCGAAGCCAGGGGTATCCGTCTCGACGATGAAGGCGGTGATGTCCTTGGGGCCGGTCTTGGCCATCACCACCAGGATGTCGGCGACCGGGCCGTTGGTACACCAGAGCTTTTCCCCGTTGATCAAATAGAAATCGCCGCCGTCCACCGGCGTCGCCGTGGTCTTCATCTGGGCGGGGTCGGAGCCGACGGAGGGCTCGGTGAGGGCGAAGGCGCTGATCGCCCCCTCGCGGAAGCGGGGCAGGAATTTACGCTTCTGCGCCTCCGTCCCGAAGAGCTTCAGGGGCTGCGGGACCCCGATGCTCTGGTGGGCGGAGAGCCAGACCGCGGTGTTGCTGCAATAGCTCGCCACGGCCATAATCGCGCGGTTGTAGTTGATCTGGGAGAGCCCGAGTCCGCCGTAGGCCTGCGGGATCTTCATCGCGAAGGCGCCCAGTTTCACCAGGCCGTCGACGACCTCGGCGGGCATCGCGCCGCTGCGGTCGATCTCGTCGGGATCGACCTTGGCCTTGAGGAAGGCCGTGAGCTCGGCGATGTAGCGGTCGCCGGTCTCGCGGTCCGCGGGGTCCTGCTCGGGGAAGGGCAGCACCCAATCGGGATGGAAGCGGCCCATGAAGAGCTCGCCGACGAAACTGGGGTTCTCCCAGGCCGTCTCGCGGGCCGCCTCGGCGACTTCCATCGCCTCTTTCTTTCCTTGGCTTTCTCGTTCATCGGGGAGAGCGGACATGGCGTACCTCCCTGCGCCGCGAGGTAACGCGGCGCCTAGCGTATCTTTTGGCCGAGGGCCTCCGAAAACCGCTCGACCACCTGCCCATTGATGGCGCTGACCATGATGAAATCTACCATGACCGGATCCCGGCGGCCACGGTCTTCGAGGATCTCGATCTCGTAGCGCAGGTCGCCGTTGCGGGGATAGTCGGTGAACTTATAGTGCAGCTTCTTGCGCGCCGCGAGCCTTTGCACGTCGGGCAGGGCCTTGACCTGGGCGAGGGCCTCGGCCTCGCTTACCAGCGGCTTGGGCCGGGGCCGCGAGGCGGAGGGCATGTAAGGCAGGGCGCTGTCCTTGGTCAGCTTCACTTCCTTGACCGTCCCCTTCCCCACCTTGCGGTTGCGGTAGGAGAAGTCCATCCACCAGAGCGCCCTCTCCTTGGTGTCGAAGAGCATGCCGACGACGTACTTACCGGGAGGCAGGCCCGCGTAATGGTCGCTTTGGTCGACGCCGTCGCCGGGGACCTTGACCATCAGCTGCTGGATGAAACGCTGCAGCTCCTCCGCCTGCTTGCGACTGGAGAAGCTCCCTTTCAGGACGAGGTAGAGGGTCTCATTTTGCGGGATTGGGATCTCGGTCACCCAATGCGGAAGGCCGCCGCTGGGCTTCTTCCCGGCGGCGTTGACGCCCGGGGCCGAGAGGACCACGAGGGCCAGAAAACCGATCAGCTTGGCGGCGAGGGCATGGCGCTTCATAGGTCTAGCCGAAAATAGATGCCTCGCGCAAAAAAGGCAACCGCGAGAAATCGGCGAAGGAATCGATCAAATAATCGGGCTCGTAGGCCAGCAGCTCCTCGCGCGGCCTAAAGCCGTAGCTGACCGCGCAGGTGGCCAGGCCGGCCGCGCGGCCGCACTCGATGTCGACGTGGGAGTCCCCCACCATGACCCCTGGGGCGGGGGCGCCTAAGTCGCGGAAGATCGGACGGAAAACTTCGGGGTCGGGCTTTTGGATGGGCAGGGTGTCGCCGCCGATCAGCCAGCGGAAGTGGGAGCGCACGCCCAGGCCTTCTAGGATCTTTTGGGAAAACAGCTCGGGCTTATTTGTCACTACCGCCTTGGGCAGGTGCCGGTACTCTTCGAGAAATTCCAGGACGCCCGGATAGAGCCGCGTTTGGTCGAGGAGGTGGTCGTGGTAGCGATTCCAAAAGGTGAGAAAGACGCGGCCCAAGGCCTCGTCGCTGGGATTGCCCAAGGCGTCGCGCACCAGGGTCTTGGCGCCGTGACCCACCAGCTCCTCGATCTTCTTGTCGGGAAGCGTCGCGAAGCCCTCCCGCTCCAGCGCGTAGTTGAGGCTGTCGGCGATATCCTTTTTGGAGTCGATCAGGGTGCCGTCGAGGTCGAAGATGAGAACGGGAGACATAGGACCCGGGCTATACGCGAGGCGTCGGTGGAAAGCAACCGCGGGGGCGAACCTTGTGGCTAAGTCCCGCTTATTTTGTAGAGCTAAGTGACTTTTTCCTTTTGCCCCGTCCGCCCCCGGGGCGAGGGGGATATGCCCTGCGCGACACGGTCGGGCCCCTCAGGCCGGGGCCCGCCCTCCGCAGAAAGATCGAAATTATATAGGCCTTAAGGTGTTCGATCTTTCTGAGGGTCGCGCAAGGCATATCCCCCTCGCGCCGTGGGCTCTTGCAGTTAGGGAGAGGCTGTACGATACGCCCCTACAGGGACTTCTCTAATAGAGGAACCGGGATCGCGCCGCAGCGGAGGACGGCATCGTGAAATTTCCGCAGCGAAAATTTCGCACCCCACCGCTTCTTCAGCTTCTCGCGCAGGGTCTTAAGCCGCAGCATCCCCGTCAGGTAGCTCTGCGGCACCGTCGGGCGCATCGTGTACCAGTTGACGTCGGCGCGGGCGGAGACGGGGCTCATCTTCAGCTCGCGCGCCATGAAGCGCACCGCCTCCGCGTCGCTCATCGCCCGCGTGTGCAGGTTGACGTCGACGATCACCCGGCAGGCCCGCCACAGCTTGTCCTTCAGCTGGATCAGCCTTCCCCAGGCGTCGTAGCAGCCCGCCTCGTACATCATCTCCTCGCAGTACAGGGCCCAGCCCTCGTAGAAACTGCTGCAGTTGTAGGTGCGCATCATCCAGCCCGGCGCGTGGCGCTGGACGGCGAACTGTAAGTGATGCCCCGGATAACCCTCGTGCAGGGCGGTGACGCGGAGCGCGCCGAAATTGTGCTCGCCGAGCAGGGCCTCGGCCTTCCGCGGGTCCCGGACCGTGACCGGCGTGACGAAGAAGGTGCCGCGGTTCGCACCGCGGAACATCGGCGGATCCACGTAAGCCGCGAAGGGGATCGTACTGCGCGTGAAGGCGGGCGTCTCGATCACCTTCAGGCTCTCTCCGCGCGGCAGGGTGACCAGGCCGCGCTCCGCGACGAAGCGCCGCAGCCGCCGCGTCTCCCGGCGATAGACGGAGAGCAGGTCGCCCGCCTTGGGGTGGCGGCGCTTCGCCTCTTCCGCCAGGCGATGCCAGGGCTTCTTCGGGTCGATCGCGCGGGCCTGGGCCTCGAGCTGCTCGAGCGTCGCGGCGAACTGCCGCTCGCCGAGAGTTTTCAGCTCCGCCGCGCTGAGGTCGTAGCGGTGGTAGGTCTTGAGCAGATACTCGAAGTCGGCCCGCCCCACCGCGTAGTCCCCGTCGGACCGCTTGGCGAGCGGCCCGCGCAGGAACTTAAGCAGGTCTCCGCCCGCGGCCTCCGCCTCGGCGCAGGCGGCGAGGATCTCCCGGCGCCGCTTGGGCGCCAGGCGCAATAATTCCCCGCGAACCTCGCGCAAAAAGCCCAGGTAGCCCTCGCACTCCTCGAGGGCGATCCGTGTCCATAATTTCGGAGGCCGTCCCAAGTTCCCCATGGCGGCGGCGACGACCGAGCGCGCGCCCCGCAAACGGGCCAAGGCGGCCTCGACCTTGCCGCCCTTGGAAGGGATGCGCAGGAAGACGTACCAAAGCCCGTAGATCAGCTCGCCCACGTAGAGGGAAGGATCTTGGCGGTACTTGCGCCACTCGCCCCACTCCTTGAGGCGCAGGGCGAGATCGCTCCTCAGCAGCTCGAACTCGAGGCGATCGTCGGTCCAGGCGGCGCCGGGGCGGACCCCCCGCCCTTCGGCCTCGATCCCGCGCAGGGCCGCGAGGTGGCGCTCGATCCGCGCCTCAGAGAGGTCCGCGCTGCGCGAGGCGTAGCGCTCCTCGCCCAGGGCCCCCGCCCAGACCGGCTGGAAGTCCATCAATTCCTTGAGGTAGGCCCGCACCAGGCCCGCGACGTTATCCGACATGGATTTTTTCCCTTTTCATTACCCGAAAATTCGAGAAAGGTTACGGCAGGAGCGTATTTCGTGGCCAAATGTCTTTATTGTCAAGAAAAGGCCGGTTGGTTTCAGGCCGTCTGCGGCGACTGCAAGGCGATGCTCGCCAAGTTGCAAGAGCTGGGAACGGGCTTTTCCTTCCGCGACCTGCTGGACGCCCTGATGGCGACCTCGGCCTCCAACGCCAAGATCGAAAAATTCCTCGACGCCGACCTGCGCGGCCAAGGCAGCATCCGCGACATGATCACCGCGCGCATGACCAACGAGCTGGCCATGCGGGTGGGACAGCCCACGGACACCGACTCGCTGAAGGTCAAGCAGATCCGGGAAGAAGAGAAGAAACGGCCTCAGATCCCGCTCAAGCCGGGTCAGTGCGACCCGATGCGGAGATAGCCGCCTCCGGCGCCACGCCGAAGACCCCCGCCAAGGCGGCGGCGTTCAGCGGCCGCGTCAAGAACGTCGCGAAGTCCTCGCGCTGCGGCATGGATTCGGCGAAGGCCAGGGTCAAATAACTCGACAATCCGATCCAACGGGTCCCGCCTTGGGCGCGACTGAGCGGCTCGAGCGTCTCGCGCGCGGCCTCTTGGCGGGCGAGGTGCTGCACGCCCTCGACCTCGATGACCGTCACCCGCGGGCCGAAATAGTCCTGCACCGCTCGGCGCGTGCCCTCCTCGGCGGCGATCAGGATGACGGCCTCTTCCAAGGGCGCCGCCGCCGGAGCCGGGGTCTCCGCGACGACCGGGATTAATGGAGGGCTGGTCGCCTCCGCAGCGGCGACGAGGTCTCCGACGGCCGGCTCAGGGCGAGCGAGGGGAGTGACCTCCGCCAGGCGGGGCTTGGCCTTAGGCGGCCTCGAGGCCGCCACCCGTGCCGGACGGGAGGGCTTTTTTTTTACGGGGGGGTTCGTCTCGGCCTTGGCCGCGACCGGCAGGACCAGCTGGCGCCGCGAAGAGCGGCGCATCTGGACGTCGAGCCGGTCAAGCTTGAGCTCCAAGCGATCCAGGCGCTGCGCCAGCTCGTCGACCGCCATCGTGCTGGCGATGCCCAAAAACTGGCAAAGTTTGAGTTTAAGGCTGGGGATAAGGCGAATCGAATAGACGTTCATAGCCGGATAGGCCTCCGCATCGGACATAGGTATGGACTGGATTTTGACCTGGAAGAGGCCTCCCTCATGTCACCGGGAAGAAGACTTGTCAACCGTTAACGCGCCGCTCGAAAGAAGAGCTTGAGGCGCTGGACGGCCTCGTCGAGGCGCTCGATGGAGAAGACGAAGCGGTAATGCCCGCGCACCCGCGCCCAGTCCTCGGCGTGCACCTTGAGGCCCGCCTCGCTGTAGAGCAGCTCGTGCAGGTTTTGCGGCGTGATCGTGGCAGTGCCGCCGCCGCGCAGGCGCAGGCTGCGGCCGTGCAGGTAGCTTAAGTCGGCGAACAGGGCGTAACCGCCCTGGACCGGCGTCACCGGCAGGTGGCGCTCGCTGAACACGGATTCCAGGGCCATGGCCTTGGAGCTTAAATAAAAGCGGTGCGATTGGATCAGCTCCTGCCAGCGACCCAGATATTCCGGAGCGGCGGCCAGGGCCAGGGGATCGGGGACAGCCAGCAGCTCGGCGCGCATCGCCTCGGCCAGGGCCGGATTGGGCGTCGCCGCGTAGCCGAAGCGCAGACCGCCGGCGGCGAACTCCTTCGAGACCCCGCCGAAGGCGATCAGCCTCGGCCCCAGCTCGGGGGTCAAGATTTGCAGGGAAGGCGTCCGTCGCCCGCGGACCCGGCCGAAATCCAACATGCCGAAGACGTCGTCAAACATCAGGTAGCCGCGTCCGGCCCGGATCGCGCCGGCGATCTCCCGCCACTGCTCGGCGCTGTAGTATTGACCCGCGGGATTCGTCGGCTCGTTGAGGAGCAAGGCGGGCGCCCAGCGCGACCCCTTGTCGTTGGCGGGCAGCGGAATCATGCCGGGCCTGGCCAAGAAGCGATCCTCCGCGCGGGTCGCGAACTCGGCGGCGCGCCCGCCCGCGATCTCGATGGTGGGATAGAACAAGCCGTAGCTCGGCTGCGGAACCGCCACCTGCACGCCCTTGCCCTCCACCGCGCCGATGGCCCGGATCGCGGCCTCCAGCGCGGGATGGACCCCCGCGGCGAGGACGATCTGGTCCGGTGCGAAGTCGACGCCGCGGCTCTCGCGCAGGTATCGCGCCACCGCCGCCCGCGCCTCGGCTTCCAGGGCCTCGCGGGGCCGGCCCAAGGCCTCCAGCAGCGCGGTATCGAGGCGCAGCGGCGCCCGCCACTCCGACTCCCCGAAACTCATATCGATGGGATCGGGATGCTCGGCCTTCGGCGCGCTCTCAAAGGCCGCCCGCGAGCTTAAGGCGCGCGACACGGGAGAGTCGGGTAAAGAAGGCGCCAAAACGGGCTCGATGGAGCCGTGCAAGGCGCTTCCCGGAAGGATACCTCGGGGCAGTTCCCTTAAAAATCGCAAGTAGGCGCCCTGCACCAGACTCGAGGCCCGCGAATAGGTAACGTCACCGTAACGGGCGAGCGAGCCATGAATCGCGGAGTTGGCGGTCATCGCGACCGCCAAGGGAAAGGCCGGGCTTTGGTAGCGCCGATCCAGCGACTGAACGAGGTGGATGTAGGGCAAGGCCTCGGGGTGTTCGCTCAAATATTGTGCCGCGGGATGGGCTCGTCCCGGCGCCGGCAGCGGGTGATCCTCTAGGACCACGACGTGACTGCGGCGCTCCACCGCGGCGGCGAAAAGCGGGAAAAATTCCTCGCCCGCGGCCCAGGCCTCGCGCGGCAGGCGCAACACGAGCCCGTCGGGCCGCTGCGTCTCCACGGCATTCTGCAAGGCAAGCGGATCCGGGCGCATCGGGATAACGTTCAAACGCCGCAGGCCGGCCGGCGGCTCCGCGTCGGCGGCTCCGCCGTAGAGCACGCGCCCGCCTTCCGGCAGACCGACCCTCAGCAGGCCCTCGAGCAATACGTCGGAGGAAGGCCCCAGGAAAAGCAGGTCGGGCGGCAGACGGACGCCCCATTCGGGCGCCAGTTCGGCGGCCAAGGCCTTGCGCAGGCCCTCGTGCTCGCTGCCGGGGTCCGGCGTGTAGCCGAGGCGCGCCGGCTGCGCGGTCTCGGCGGCCAGGGCCGAACGCAGCAGGTTCGCGTAGGGGCGGCCCTCGGTCAGGTACAGCATGTGGTAGACCTCGGGGCGCCCCACCGCCTCGGCGGCGGAGATCGGGGTGTTGGGATCTTCCTTGAGGAAAAATTCGAAGCGCTGCCGGTTGCCGGCCTCGAGGCGGGCCAGCTCGGAGAAATCGGTGGTCGGGTCCTGTTGGATCAATTGCCCGTATCGGACGCCGGGGTGAAAACCGCGCCGCGCCAGCAGGTCTTCCAAGATCGGCCGTCCGGGCCTGCCGCCCAAGTTGAACAAGATACGGCCATCTTCGGTGAGTCGCTCCCGCGCCTGGCCCAGGGCGCGGTCGATCAGGCCCAAACCGTAGCGATCCCAGTAGGTGCCCTCGCTGGGGTAGTAATCGGCGACGGCGCGCAGGCTCTCGACGCCGCCGTTGCGCGGCACCTGCGGCAGGCAAGCGAGGATGAGGTCCGCCTTCATCCCTTCCGGCAGCGGTGCCAGGAGGTCGCCGGTCCGGAAGCTCACGCCCTGGACGCCGTTGAGGGCTGCGTTGAGGCGCCCGACCACCGGGGCATGAGGATTGCGGTCGACGCCGACCACCTCGCTGGCCAAGCCCAGTTTGGCCGCGAGGATCGAAACCCAGCCCGTCCCCGAGCCGATCTCGACGGCGCGCTTCACCGCGAGGGGATTCCGGCGGAATTCTTGGACGATGCCTTCGGCGAAAACGCGCGACCACTGCTCGGGCAGGAAGGTGGTCGGCAGACTGACGATGGTCAGCGGGTCGCGAACGCCGGGGATGTTGTAGCGGCGGGCGAGGATCCCCTGCCCCTCCGGCATCCGATCGGTCAGGGAGACCAAGCGCTCGACGGCCTCCCTGGCAAAGGGCGCCTCGCCAGAATCGCGGAGCCGGGCCTCCAAGACCTGCGCGACCATCAGCGCCTGCGCCTCGCCCTCGCGGCTGGTCTCGAGCAGGCGCATCGCCCAGAGCGTTGGGGTCTCGCCGGCTAGGGGGGCGAGCGCGGCGGAGACTCGAGGAGGTTCGGCGGCCGCGGCCTTGGGCGAAGCGGCGTCGCGCCATTCCGCTTCGGTGTAGGGCCGGCGGATTTCCACCGGCGTCCGCAGGTGTTCGCCGGCGTCGAACCGGAGGCGCATGCCGAGGCGCGGACCGTCCGCCAGGACGACGACGCCTCCCGCCGGATCGGCGACGCTTTGCGAGCGCGTCAACTCTTTTCGGCCCCGAGGACTGCGCAGGAAAGACTCCCAGCCTCGAAGGTTGGCGTTTTCGTAGAGGGCGCGCCGCAACTCGGGCACAAAATGCTGTTGCACGCTGTGGGCCCGGGGCGTGCCGCGCTCGATGCCCACTTGGATTTCGGAAGGCGAAGCGAAATGAGGGCGACCGCTCCAATCCTCGGAATAGGCGCGAAACGTTTCGGAGGCGCGCAAACGCCCGACAAGCTGAGGGTCGCGCTCGAGCAGCTCGCCGAGAATGCGGATGGCGGATCGCCACTCCTGGTGGTCGCGGGAGGCAAGCTTTTCCGCGATGCGGGAGTAGCCGCGCTCGCCGGACGACAGGAGGTCGTGAATCAGGTCGCGAAGGGCTCGAACCTCGACCTCGCGACCCCGCTCGGCGACTTCCAAGAAGAGACCCCGCCAGGGCCGGGCCTGGGCCGAGTCCCCGCCGCCCTCGCCCTCCATCATCATCAGCGAAGGGCGGGAGAGGAGCGACTCGAGGGATTCGCGTCCGCCGACGCGGGGACCGGAGGCCGTCGCCAGGGCGGGCCGCCATCCCAGCCCTGTTTCCAGAGGCGGCCGGGGAAACCGCGGCCGGGCCGCCAGATCTTGCAGGCGAAGGTCCATCTCGCGCACCCGTCCTGCCCAACCGGGCCCCAGCAGCTGATGGCTCAGGCGTCCGCCGACGTTGAATTGCAAGAGCATGACCAGGGAATCGAGCAAAGTGGTCGCGCCGTCCACAGGCCGGCGCAGGCCGGCGGCCTCTTCCAAGCGATGCCCGAGGACGATGCCGGCGAACATCCCCGTCTGGTGGAACAGCGTTTGTAGGGGCCGTTCGCGAAGGGCCCCCGCGGATCCCGCGATGCGACGATAGGCCGAACTCGCGCCAAATCCCGTCAGCTTCAAGGCCCCCAAGGTCAGCCCGGCGCCGGCCAATTCGTGAACATTGGTCGCGAGATCCCAGGACTGCGAACCGGGAGCGGCGAATTCCCTGAGCCCCTTCCCCGTCGCCCAGAAAGCCGGGATTTCGAGTAGAAACGCGCCGCCGGAAGCGAGGGCGCGAGCGCCGAATCCCTGAGTGAGAAAATTTCGCGTCGGCGAGGCCAGGAGGCGCGACAGGAAGGACGCGCGCGAAAGCGTGAAGACCGCCGAGCCCGCCGTCATCGCGAGCAGCATCGTCGGATCGGAGGCCTCGCGGGCGAAGCGCCGGGCGAGGAACTCGAAGCGCGGGCCCGCGGCGCCGCGGCCGAGGATGGCCTCGAGTCGGCGTTGCGCGCGTTCCCCAAGCGGCCGGAGCTGTTCGGCCCCCGCGACCGCGGTATAAAGCTCGGCCGCGATTTCCAAATCTCCCGCCGCCTCTCGACGCATGCCGAGGCCCAGCAACCCCTCGAAGAAAAGCTGAGGATCCGTCTCCCGTGCGAGCGAGTCCAGCTCCGCGCGCAGCGCGCCGCGGCTTCGCTCTAAGAGCGGCCTTAAGATGTCGGAGAGATTCGAGCCAGGCGCCGCCTCGGCGGAAACATTCCAACCCCGCCGGGTTCGCCCCGCGCCCTCGCCGGGAAACCCTGGAAACATATTACCTTAATGAAAACAGGTGGTTAAACTTTCGGTATTTCGCGTTTAGACTCGGCGCGGCGAGGGAAAAGTTGCGTGCCCCAAGGAAAAGAAACAAGGGATCTCGAAAGCAAATGCCGCCGGCGGGTATCACAGACCCCCACCGCCGGCGGCATCGCGTTTTGCCACTGTCGAGCCTGCGGCAACCCCCAGCCGCAAGCGGACTATTGAGGGTTCGTGGCCGGGACTAGAACGGGCTCGGGACGCGTCGGGTCGGGATAGGCCTCGAAGTCGGCCTCGCGATCCAGGTCTTTCAATCCGTACTCGAAGGGATTGAAGGCCGGCGCCAGCCGGTCGTCGGCGGCCTGCAGGATGCCCAGTAGGATGACGCCCTTGGTCAGCTTGTCCAGACCCTTGCCGCTCAGTTCCGCGGCCTTCTTCAGTTGGGCCGACTGCGCGGCGCTCAGCGGCGGCAGGTCCTTAAAGAGGAAGGTCTTCAAGGACTCGCCCATGCGATCGAATATTTTCCCGATGCGACCCGCGGGCCTTTCGAATGGCTTGCCGAGCAGCGCGAACTGATTCGCTTCGACCCCGGCCGCAAGCCTCGCATCCTTCCAGATGCCGATTGGGACCAACTTGCGAGCCCAGCCGGCCTTGCCCAAGGGCGAGAGCCTGGCTAAGAAGGAACCCTCGCCCCACCAGACGCGCGCCACCTGACCCCATCCCTGCAAGCGTCCCAAGGTGAAGGCGTCGCCGAGACTGCCCAAGCTTTTGGAACCGAGGTTCAGGACCAAGGCGCCGTCGACCATGCGACCGACCATCTGCATCTCGGCCTCGTCGCTCCAGGCCCGCCACTGGGTCGGCTCACAGAAGGCTCCGCCCAGGCAGAAGATATTCGTCAGGCCCACCGCGGCCATGTTGTTGAAGCCGCCCAAGGGGTCGCCGTTCATGTCGGCCAGGCTCGCGCGCGCGCCCTGATGCAGCGTCTCGTCGAAGGCGGCGTCTCCGGTGGCCGCCTTGACTCCCAGGAAGCGGAAGAGGGTACGCGCGATGTAGAGGTTGTTGCGCCGGCCGCTGTAGTTCCAAAAACTGGAAAACCAGCCGGCCGAGGTGTTGCCGCCTCCGTAGCCGAGAAAACCCGGGCGCTCGGCCTGGGCGAACTCCTCGAGCTTTTGATAGGCCTCCTTGCGGTCGTCCAGGGCGAGGATCGAGTTAAGGCGCGTCGCGGCGAGCTCGTCTTCGAGGATCGCGACGGTGGCGGCGTCCAATTTCCTCAAGGCCTCGTCGAGGCGCCCTTCCAAGGCCCAGGCCTCTCCCTGGGCGACACCCTCGGCGATCGCCTGCTTCAAGGCCGCGATGGCCTGGGCGCGCGTCTCGTAATTGGAACGCGCCGCCGCCTCGGCCAAGGCGTCGCCTTGCAGCACCGGGGCCTCGCCCCAGAGGCGTTGGACGCCGTAGGGGACGAAGGCCAAGACGTTCGTCGCCGTCTTGGTCAGGCTGTTCAGCGAAAACACCGAATGCGCCTGGCGGACCTCGTCGACCAAGATCCCGTAGTTGTACTGCTCGAGCAGGTCGAGGATGGGACGGAAGCTCAGCTCGGCCTTGAACTCGCGCATGTTCTCCGCGAGAGGGCGATAGCGGCGGGCCATCAGGTCCTCGACGCTGGCCAGGAATTTTTCCGGGTCCACCGAGGCGGCCTGCTCCTCCGCGAGGCCGGCCTTCAGCAGGGCTTGGGCCTCGGCGAGATCGAGGGTTTTGTTCTTATCCAGATCGGCGTCCCGCAGGGTCTCGACCCAAGCCCGCTCCTCCTCGAGGCTTCGGGCCTCCGTCGTGCCCTTTCCGTCCAAAATTCGCTTGAGCTCGCCGACGCTCTCGCCGGTCCAGGGATCGATCCCCTTCTCGACGATCAAGTCGGTCCCCACAAAGCGAGGCGCGGCCTCCTCGGGGGAGAGTCTCAGCAAGTTTTCCAGATACAAAACATCCAAGGCCTGGATGTCGACTTTTTCCGGCTTCGGCGGCGTCATCGTGTCCCCTTCGCGTGATTCGGCGACGCCGAGAGAGGCCCCGCGCGACGGACGAAGGCCCGACGCGCCGCGCTTCGCCGAGCGGCGCCAGGCCCGGGACGCAGGGCGGCCCGAGCGGTGATGGAATTGGCACGAATGGTCGGTGGATTGTGAAAGCTGGAGTGCTGAACTTTCGGTACCGGGTACCGTTTGTGCCCCTGCCCCCGGCGAAAAACCGAGGGACCCTCTATTAGAGGGCTGTTGAAAAACTGACTTTATTCCCGCCGGAGTAAATCCGGCTTCATACACCGCCCAAAAATCCTTCGGATTTTCGGGGCCCGCCAATCCGCCTACGGCGGCTTGGCCCGACAACCGGTGGTTTTTCAACAGCCTGTCAGCAAAGGATTTATCGACAAGCCCTACGTCGCGTTGCTAAAAAATCGGGCCCATGTCCTTCCGCGACCCGCTCAACCGCTTCGTTTACCTTTTTCCCCTCTGGGTCAGCATGGCCGCGGGCCTCTCCCTTTGGCGTCCGGGCCTGTTCACCTGGTTTTCCGGGAACCTCATCTCGATCGGCCTGGGCGTCATCATGCTGGGGATGGGGCTGACCCTGCAGGTCGAGGACTTCCGAAGGGTCTTGAGATGTCCCGCCTGGGTGCTGACCGGCGTCGCGCTGCAATACACGATCATGCCATTTTTAGGTTGGGCGCTGAGCGACGCCTACGGGCTGCCGGCGCCCTTGGCGGTGGGGCTGATCTTGGTCGCCTGCTGCCCGGGCGGTACGGCCTCGAACGTCATCTCTTATCTGGCGCGGGTCGACGTCGCGCTGTCGGTGACGATGACCTCGATCACGACCCTGATGGCGATCGCGGTCACCCCCCTGCTGACGGCCTGGCTGGCCGGGAGCCGCATCGAGGTGAACGCCTGGGGACTTTTCTTCAGCACGCTTCAGGTGGTCTTGATCCCGGTCGCGGCGGGGGTCCTGCTGAACCGGCTCCTGCCGCGCTTCACCCGCCGCATCCTCCCGGCCGCGCCGGCGGTCGCGGTGATCGCGATCACCCTGATCGTCGCCAGCATCATCGGGGCGGGGCGCTGCGAGATCCTCGCGGCGGGCCCGAAATTGATTCTGGCGGTATTTTCCCTTCATGCGGCGGGCTTCCTGCTGGGATACATTTTCAGCCGCCTGATCCTCCGCGCCGAGATCCCCGCGCGCACCATCTCGATCGAGGTGGGAATGCAGAACAGCGGCCTGGGCGCCGTGCTGGCGCGGCTGAACTTCGCGGACCCCCTGGTGGCCATCCCCAGCGCGATCTCCAGCCTGTTTCACTCGGTGATCGCGAGCGCGCTGGCGGGGGTATGGCGCAATAGGCCTGCGCAAACCATGGCGGGCACAAAATCCGTAGGGGCCGTTCACGAACGGCCCCTACCGCAAAGACCCCGCGCTTGAAACATTATTTTAGAAATGCCATGAGGCCCGAATGAACTGGAACACCCAAGTCAAAATCAAGGTCCGCTTCGCCGACGTCGACATGATGGGGCACTTGAACAACGCCAAGTACGTCACCTACCTCGAAGAGGGCCGCGTCGCCTATTTCCAACAATTCCCCGAGCTGGACTTCACGGTCGGCGACCCCGAGTCCCGGGACAGCGTGATCGTCGCCTCCCTCCAGCTCGACTACCGCTCACCCGCCTACCTCAATGAGACGCTGGTCGTCGCCCTGCGCACCGTCGAGATCAAGCGCTCGAGCTTCGTCATCGCGTACGAGGTGAAGGAAGAGAAATCCGGCCGCCTGGTGGCGACGGCGCGGACGGTGATGGTGTATTTCGATTACCGCATGCAGAAGAGCCTGGAGATTCCGGAGGGGCTGCGCGGGAGGTTCGAGGCGGTGGAGGGGCGCGAGTTTCCCAAACCGTAGGGGCGAACCTCGTGTTCGCTCCTACTTGTAAAGGATCTCCAAAACCTCGAATTCCTTCTCCCCCCGCACCGTCTTGAGCTTGACCAGGTCGTCGACCGTCTTGCCGATCAGCGACTTCGCGAGCGGCGATTCGACCGAGATGCGCCCCGCCTTCACGTCGGACTCGTGAACGCCGACGATCTGATAAGTCACCTCTTCCCCCGAATCCGTGTCGCTTAGGCGCACCGTCGCGCCGAACACGACCTTCTCGTGGTCCAAGCCCGCCGGGTCGATCACCTGGGCGCAGGCGATGATCTCCTCCAGCTCGGCGATGCGGCCGGCGATGTGGGACTGGCGTTCCTTGGCGGCGGAGTACTCGGCGTTTTCCGAGAGGTCGCCGTGGGCGCGGGCGACCTCGATGTCGCGGATGTTCTCGATCTTGTCGACGGTCTTCAGCCGCTTCAGCTCCTCTTTGAGCTTCGCGAGTCCGTCGGGAGTCATGGGGATGGGGGCGCGCATAGGGGGTCCTACCAGATGAGATTGTATTGTTTGGCGTCGGCGGCGGGCGTCGTGGCCTTGGCCTCCAAGTCCCATTCGACCTGGACGCTCTTCCGGTCGCTGCCGTCGCGGGTCATGTAATACACGTGGCCGTGCTTGAGCCCGTAGTCGTAGACCTCTTTGGTGATCTTCACGTCGTTGAGGCAGTAGCTCTTCAGCAGGTCCCACTTCCCTTCCCGGAAATAATCGATGGCATCGAGGCCGTGGCCGGTCTTGCCGATGTTGAGCGTGGCGAGCGCCACGCTGTCCAAGCTGACGCGGTGCCCGATGCGATTGGCGATGTCCTCCATCAGGTCGAGCATCGGCAGCTTGGCGGTGTCGATCTTGCAGTAGCGCTGCAGGACCGGAAAGTCGAACTTACGGATGTTGAAGCCGACGATCAGGGGCGAGTCGATCAATAAGTTCTCGAAACGGTGCAGCTCGCCCTCAAGGAAGCACTCGTAGCGGTCCTCGTCGTAGCGGTAGGCTCCTAGGACGCTGATGAGGAGGTCTTCGTAGTTGCGCCCCCCGACCTCGTCGAAGGTCTTTTGGGTCTCCAAGTCGAATACCAATTTTGTGCCGCGAGACATGTCTCACCTCCGGCGCAAGGGCCCCCGCCCTCACGCGAAATTAGCGAGAAAAGCTTGGGGATCCAGCCCCTGAAAATCCTGGATGTATTGCTTGGCCCCGGGCAGGGCCAAGGGCGCGAAGGAGGTCGTGACCGCCACCGCCGGCATGCCCGCAGCGGTCGCGGCCTCGATGCCCCAGATGGAATCCTCGAAGACCAGGCATTCCGCGGGCAGCAGCAGATCGGCGCTGGCGACGTAATCGCGATTGAGCAGCTGCATGCCCTTGTCGTAACCCTCGGGGTCGGGCTTGCCATGCTCGATGTCCTCGGCCGCGACGATGGCGCTGAAGGCGTCGCGCACCTGACCGCGCGTCAGCATCATCTCGATCTCGCGCCGCAGGGCGCCCGAAACGACGGCCAGGTAGTACGTGGGCGCCAGGGCCCGGATGAAATCCAACACGCCGGGGACGAAGGGGGTGTTGGTCGCCATCTCCTCGTCGTAGTACTTCGACTTGCGCGCGATCATCTCCTGGATCTTGGCTTCGGCCTTGGGCTTTCCGGCGTCCTTGGCCGCCGCGGCAAAACAGTCGAAGTCGTCCATGCCCAGGTATTTGGCATAATAATCCTGCTTGGCAAGGTCGACTCCCTCTTCTTTCAGCACTTTTTGGAAGAGGCGAAGGTGCACGGGCTCGTCGTCGACGATCACTCCGTTGAAATCGAAGAGTACGGCGCGGATCATAGGGGGCCTTTGGGTAGCGTCGCCAAGGCCTCGCGGGGGATGTTGCCGTCCGGCACCTCGGCCATGAATTTCTCCACGCTGCGCAAGACCAGTTCTTGGCATTGGGCGTTGGCCTCGCCGATGCGGACGGGGGCGGCCAGGGGCTTGAGCCCCATCGAGCGACGGTACTTGTTGTTGACCTCCACCTGGAAATAGACCTTGTCGCCAGCCTCGCTCCACCAGGGCCTGTGCAGGTTGAGGTACTTGCTCTTCGCGCTGCGGTAGTCGAGGCCGCAGCGCTCGCGCTTGGCGAGGTCGTAGACCTGGAGATAGCGGCGTCCGACCGAATCCTCTTCCTCGAAGACCACGCGGCGGCCGTCCGCGGCCCAGACCGGCGCCAAGGCCTGCGCGTCGAAGCTGAGCGCCACCTGGTGCAGCTCTTTTTTTCCGAGGTCGTAGACTCCGCTCCAATCGCTCAGGCTGCCGTCGACGCTGAAGGCCAGGTAGGAACCGTCGGGGCTTAAGGAAATATAGGAAAATCGCTGCTCGCCGAAGGCGACGTTGGGATGCGCCTCGCTGTGGGTCGGCAAGTCGGAGGCCCTCAGTAGCACCTCGGAGGCGAAGGGGATCACCGTCTTGCGGATCACGGCAGGGTCGCTGGGATCGATGAAGACGGCCTCCTCGGCCGCGTTAAGTGGCGCCGAACGCGCGAGGCCGGCCACGAGCAAGGTCCCGAGAAAGAAAAATGTGCGGCCGAACTTCATCCCACCACCAGGCGTTGCGAACGAGAAGAACCGATCCGGTTCACCGGATCGGTTTGGAATTAATGTGGAGCGGAGGAGGATCGAACTCCCGACCTACGCATTGCGAACGCGTCGCTCTCCCAGCTGAGCTACCGCCCCTTCATAAAATTATACGCCCCCAGGAGGAATCGAACCTCCGCACATGGCTTCGGAGGCCAATGCTCTATCCACTGAGCTATGGGGGCCGAAGAAAACGGGATTCCTCCGTAGCGGACTTAGTAAATATAAACCTTTAAAAACACAACACCCTTTTATTCCTTGGACACCAGGGGCGGGGCTACTAACCCCATCTGCGGTTCCATGAATTCGACCGGCTGGGTCTTGACCTGGACATTGCCGTGCACCCGGACCTGGCAGGCCAAGCGAAGGTGGGGATTGGTGTAATCCTTGAGCTGCTGCTCTTCCATGGCGGTACGGGGATTCAGGTCGACGGGGTTTTTGGCGTAGACCTCGACCAGACAGGTGCCGCAGAGGCCCTGTCCCCGGCAATTGATCAGCTTATTAATGCCTCGGTAGAGGGAAATGCCGTTGGCCTGGGCCAACTTCCGCAGATTTTGCCCGGCATTCACATTGAGGGTCTTGCCCTCCCGCTCAAAATAGACCAGCGCCATCGCATCTCCTTGAAAAGAGAAAAAAGCCGCCCTCCTATAAAGTTAGGGCCCTCGTTAGTCAATGAAGAAGCGAGGGAAACCGCCCGCGGCCTAGACCTCGTCTAAGCGAAAGAGCTTGCGCACCAGGGCCGAATAATCCGGCTGGTCCGCCTCGGCCCCCCGCTCTTTCAGGGCGACCATGGGATCGTGGAGGATCTTGTTGACGATGGCGTAGGCCATGGCCTCCACCGCCTCGCGGCCGGCCTCGTCCAGCTGGGGCATCCGCTGGAAGGTCTTGTCCAGCTCGCGGCGGCAGATCGCGTCGAACTTCTTGGAGAGCGAGGAGAGGGTCGGCACCACCGCCAGGCCGCGCAGGATTTTCGCGAAGTCCTCGACCTCGGCCTCCAGCAGGTACTCGGCCCGTTCGGCCTCTTTCACCCGCTCGTTCTTGTTGGCCTCGACCACCTGTCCCAGATCGTCGATGTCGTAGAGGTAAATGTTGTGGATGTGGTTGACCTCGGGCGAGACGTTGCGGGGGACGGCGATGTCGATGAAAAACATCGGGCGGTTCTTCCGCTGCTTGATCGCCTCCTGCACCTTGGCCGGAACGACGATGTAGTCCTCGGCGGAGGTCGAGGTGACGACGATATCCGCGTCGGCCAGCCACTTGTCGAACTTGTCGAAGGGGATGGTCTCGCCGCCGACCTTGCGGGCGACCTCTTCCGCCCGCTCGGGCGTGCGGTTGGCCAGATACAAGGTCTCGATGCCGGCCCCCTTCAAGTGGCGAATGGCGAGCAGGCTCATCTTGCCCGCGCCGAGGATCAAGGCCTTCTTGCCGGCCAGGTCGCCGAAGATCTGCTTGGCCAGGACCACCGCCGCGTAGCTCACCGAGACCGGGTGCGAGCCGATGGAGGTCTCGGCGCGCAGCTTCTTGGCGACGAAGAAGGCGCGGTGGAAGAACTTGTTGAGCAGGGTCCCCGTCGTGCCCGCCTCGCCGGCCGCCCGGTAGGCGTCTTTCATCTGCCCCAGGATCTGCGGCTCGCCGACGATCATCGAGTCGAGGCTGGCGCTGACCCGGAAGCCGTGCCGAATCGCCTGCTCGCCCTCGAAAAAGTAAGTGTGCTGCTCGAAGGTTTTTTCGGGAACGCCTTGAAATTCGGAGATAAAACGCGAGAGCTGCTGCCGGGCCTGCTGGGGGTGTTTGGAGGCTCCGTAGACTTCGACGCGGTTGCAGGTGAAAACGGCCAAGGCCTCCTCGACATGCGGTAAGGCGGAGGCCCTGGTCAAAAATTCGCCCACCCGGGCCTCGGAGATCGCGAAGCGTTCGCGGATCCCGATGGGCGCCGACTTGTGGTTCAGACCTAGGACGAAGAGATGCATCAGTTATGCCTTACACCCAAGAAGGTAAAAACTATCACAACAAATCCGAGCAGGGATAGCAAGATCCCCCGCCGCCCCCGCCAGCCGGCGGCGATCCGGGCCTGCAAAAAAAGGGCGTAGATCAGCCAGGCTATGATCGACCAAAGCTGGCGGGCGTCCTCAAAAAAATAAAAGCCGGTCACGGATTTCGCCCAGGCCGCCCCGGTGACGATGCCGCCGGTGAGCAGGACGAAGCCCACGGTCAGGGCCTTGGCGTGGATCTGCTCGACGGAGTCCAGGCTGGGCAACCGCAAAAAGAGCTTAGGCGAAACCTTATACTTCAGTTGAAACTCCTCGATTATAAAAAGAATTCCCAAAACGAAACTCACCGCGAAGATGGCGAAGGCGAGGAAGCTGAAGATGATGTGCACGCTGCCCCAGGGGCTGTGCATGATCGCCCGCCCCGCCTCGTAATTCTCCGAGGAGAACCAGGCCAGCAGGTAGAAGACCGAGATCAAGGGGAGGATCATCGCCCCCACCAGGGAGAAGCGATACTTGAGGTTGAGCAGCAGGAAGAAGGCCGCGGCCACCCAGGCGCTGAGGGCGTAGCTGGAGAAGCTGTCGATCAGGAAGGGGTAGCCGTTCTTGATAAAGAGCAGGACCAGGAGGACGGTCTCGAGCAGCCAGGAGATCAAGGTGAAGCGCACCGCGAACTTCGCCAAGGAGGCGCGGGTGAAGATCAACTGCAGGAGATAAAGGATCCCTGCGGTCAGATAGAGTCCGAAAGTGACGATAAAGAGGGTACGGTTCATAGGGGCGCCTAGGGCCCCGCAGCCTTAGTCAAAAAGCCCTTTTAAATCAATCGGGATTACGGGCGACCGAGGCCCAGCCGCGGATCAGGCGCCGCTTCAGCTTGGGCGCCGCCTTCCGGGCCTGTTTGAGCCAGCGCGGCAGGGCCCGCTGGAGCCGGCGCCGCAGGAAGACGGTCAGGGCCGGCCGGGCCTTGGCCTCGGAGAAGGCGACCGTGAGGCCCGACC
>SZOV01000078.1 GCA_030263375.1 Deltaproteobacteria bacterium PRO3 | reverse complement strand
CTCGGAGGGATGGACACGGATCTCGACGCCGGGCAGGTCCCGGCCGCCGATCTTTTCGATCTTGGGCCCGCCCAGGTATTCCACCTGGGGGATGGCCTCGAGGTTGGGGTAGCGGGCCTTCAAGACCTCGATCATCCCGTCATTGATGCCGCCCAGGATCTCGCCGATCGGCTCGTTGGCCTTCGTCGTATAGCGGACGGCCACGGGGCCTTGAAGGATGGCGACGCGCTGGACGTCGTTACCCGGCACGGCCGCCAAATCCTCGGACTGCCAGAGGGAGTCCTTCTTAAACCATATTTTTAGGTCTTTATCGATAACTGGTATAAAATTAACGGGTTTTCCTGGACGCTTCGCGAGGTTGAGGAAGTAGTCCACGTCTTCGGAGGCGATCAGGCGCTCCTGGGCCTTCGGGTAGCGCGCGAAGAACTCCTGGAGGAAGGCGACCGGATCGGCCTCCAGCTGCTTGGGCGATTGGACGAAGGCCGTCGAGTCGCCGGAGCGGTGGAAGCGCTCCTCGGTGCGGACCAGGAAGTCGTAGACCCGGTCGCGGAAGGTGACGTCGATCCAGCGCCCGCCCTCGCCGCCGGGCACGTGCATCAGTTCGACCATGCGGCGGGCGACTTCCATGTAGGTCATTTCTTCCAGGTCCGCGACCCGGCCGTCGGCCTTCTTGCCGAAGTAGACCTTTTGGTAGTCCCGGTTCAGCTCCGCGATGATCGTGGCCTTGTCGGCCAGGATCGCCGCCTCGGCCTCCGCCGGCGCTTTGTTGAAATATTTCGCGTCGTACTTGGCCCAGAGGGCCACGCCTCGGGTGTCGAGCTTGTGGATGGGCTCGCCCAGCTCGGAGACGACGGTGCGCACGCCGCCCACCGGGCCTTCGTAGCTGCCCTCCCAGGCCTTCTCGTTGGGGATGCCGGGGGCCTGGGCGATCAGCTCCTTCGCCTCCGGCGAGGTCGAGGCCTCCTGCGAGGCCATCACGCGCGAGGCGACCAGGACGGCGTCGAAGGGCATGGCGGGCATGCCGAATTCGCGGCTCCACTCGCCGGTCATGTAGGGCATGGCATCCTTCGCATCGCCGAAGCCGCTGCCCGCCACCAGGGTCAGGTTGGGCAGGCGGCGCATCGCCGCATAGGTCTGCAAGATCGGCTCGTGCATGTCCTCGTAGCTGTGGTGGCCGCCGCCGCGACCGCCGGTCCACTGGAGGAGGATCTGGCTCTCCGGATTGGCCTTGGCGATCTCGATCACCTGTTTGATCGAGGCGATGTTGCCCGGCTTGAAGGAGACGTGTTGGATGCCGCTCTGGCGCAGCGAGGCCAAGACCTCGTTGGCGGTCTCGAGGGTGGGCACGCCGGCGGCGATGGTGACGCCGTCCATCGGCTTGCCTTCCTGGCGCATCACCTCGACCAAGGGATATTGGAAGCCCCAGAGGTAGGCGTTGAGGAAGAGTAAATTCGTGGTGATCCCCTCGCCCGCCGGGATCTCCGCCATGATCTTGGCGACTCGGTCGCGGAAATAGGCCTCGGTGTGCTGCCCGCCGCCGGCCAGTTCGCCGTGGAAGCCGGCCTTGGTAAAGGCGGCGACGAGCTGCTCGTTGGCGGTGGTCGGGGTCATGCCCGCCACCATCACGGGCGGCTTGCCCAAGAGGCGGGTGAAACGGGTGTCGACCATCAGGCTGCCGTCGGCCAGACGCACCAGCTTGGGCCCGAAGTCGCGCTCCCAATGCGGGGCGAAACGGACGGATTTGGGGTCCGCGTCGAAGAGGCTCGACTTGTCGCCCAGCCCGCGATCGCCCTGCAGGGCGCCGGCGAGGACGACCTGCACCCCGGTGCCCTCCTTGTTTCGCGCGGTGATCGCGCCGATCCCGACGGATTCGCCGGGTCCGAAGTCCAAGACATGGGAGATCCCCTTGTCGCCGTGCGCCTCGGCGGTGGCCCGTTCCCAATGCACGGGCAGGACGCTCTGCTGCAGGATCAGGTCGGTGAGCAGGTCTTCGCTCTTGCGCAGGTCCTCGCCGTGGTAGGTGTTGTACACCGGGATCGCCAGGTCCTCGGCCTTGAAGTCGACGCCGATGCGGCGCATGTCGTCGCGGAGCATGGCCGGCACGCGGGACATGTAGGGCGAGTGGAATTCCGCCGAGACCGGGAAGTACTGGGCGGTAAACTCCAACTTGCGCTTGGAGTGCGGCACGCGGCCCTGGTCTTCGCCCGGCTTGGCGGCATCCTTGCGGACCGCTTGTAACAGGCGGTGCAGCCCCTCGGGATGGCCCGAGACGACGACGGCGCGGGGGCTGTTGACCAGCGAGACGTGGACGCGGCGGCTCTCGGGGAGCGCGGCGTTGACCTTCTTGATGTATTTCTCGACGGTCTCGGGGCTCAGCTTGAGGAAATTGAGCATCTGCGTCGGCACGCCGTCGCCGGCGGCCACCGACTCGCGCACGATATCCGGGTTGAGCGTGGTCTCGGGGGAGACCTGCTGCATGCGGATGCCCTGCCAAAGCAGGTACTTCACCATTTTTTCGGTGTTGCCGAAGAATTCGGCCTCGGTCCCCGAGGAGGCCAGGACCACCGAGGCCATAACGCCTTGGCTGTGCCCGGTGGCGCCCTTGAAGAGCTGGCGCATCTCGGCCGGGCTCCTGCCCGTCACCTGCATCGCGACGAAGTAATGCGCCAACTGCGTCAGGCCGATGAGGGGCTGGCTGACGGCGGAGCTGGCCAGGTACTTGTCGCCGGGCGCCGCCTCGGGCTTTTGGATCCATTTCAGGATGTCCAGGCCTTCGCTGTGGAAGCCCTGGGCGCGGGCCTCCGGCGTCTCGGCCTGGGCTTGCAGCGCCTTGGCGGCGGCCTCGACCAAGGGCCTCACTTGAGGATAGGTCTGGTAGAGGAAGCGCAGCTCGCCGAAATAGGTGTTGGCCTGCCCGCCGAACTGGGCGAAGAGCCCGGCCCGCCCCGTCGCCGCCGCCTCGAAGAGGGCGGAGCGGCCCGGTTGTCCGCGGTCCGAGCGGCCGGCTTGGAAAAGCTCCGCCTTGCTCTCGTAATAGCTGCGCAGGAGCTCGGCCTGGTTGGACAGACCGCGGGTGACGGCATGGATATCGTTCCCCTTCAGGGCCTTCAGCTCGAATTGGGTGAGGGCCTCGCCCAGCAGATCCAGGCGGCCCGATTCGCCCAACTCCTTGGAGCCCTTCGCGTCGGCGACCAGTTTAAGGAAGGCGCCCAAGACCTCCACCGGCTTCTCGCCGAGCTCGGCGGGACGCTTCTCCCAGAGGCCCTTCGCCTGAGGCAGCAAGCTCTCGGGGACCTTGATGTGCATCGCGCCCTTCTCGTGCGCCAGCTCCAACCAGGTCCGGGCGAAGCCCGCTTCGCCCCCGCCGAGGGGACGCCCTCCCGAGGAAGGCGGCAGACCGCCGCCATCCTCGCGACCCTCCATCATCAAGACATGGTCGCGCTTGCCCTCGGCCTCGGGCCGCGAGGCCATCGCGGCCATCGGCGCGCCCGCAGTCGCGAGGCGAGGACCCTGCAGGACGCTGCCCAGCCACTGCACCGGGCTCTTGTCGCCGCTGCGCGGGGCCGAGTCGAGGGCCTTGCCGTAGATGTTGGCGCGGATGCCGATCTCCTGCTGGAAGGCGGCGAAGCGCTTGCCCAATACCTTGTGACCGAGATGACCGCCCACGCCCAGGCTGACCATCGAGGAAAGCGTATCGACGACGGCCGTCGCGCCCTCCACGTGGGGACGCAGCCCTATCCTCTCCTCCAGCTTGTGGCCCGCCATCATGCCGGTGAACATCGCGCCCTGCGCGAAGGCGAACTGGCTGGCGCGCTGCATGCGGGTGAGTTGGCCCATCTGCAGTTCGCCGATACCGTGGAATTTGAGGAAGCCTTGGTTACCGAGGAAACCGAAGGTCTTGAGGGCCCCCAGGGTGATGCTGGCCGCGGCAAGCTCCTTGCCCACATTGGCCGCGTCCCAAGGGGTACCTTCTCCGGCCAAGGACATCAGGGCCTTGCTACCCAAGGCGAAAGTCGGCGCCTCGACGACGAAACCCGCCGCCCCCGCCGTCAAGCGGGCGCCGAAGCCGCGCGTGAACCAGCTCGCCTCCGTCGTCGCGGCGAGGCGCCCCAAGGCCGCCGTGCGGGTGAGCTGAAAGACCGCCGAGCCCAGGATCATCGGCGCGATCATCTTCGCGTCGGTGGCTTGGTGGACGAATTGCTGGGTGAGGAATTCCATGCGCCGGCCGGTGTGCCCCTTGCCCGCGATGGCGTCGAGCTCGGCCTGGGCCTTCTCCCGGGCCTCGGCCGGGGCCGCCTCGCCCGCCTGGACGATGGCCGTGAACAGGTTGCCGGCGGGAAATAGTTGGTTCTCGGCGCGGGCCTTAAGCGCCATCCCGTGCACGCCTTCCCAGAAAAATTGGGAGTCTTTCTCCCCGACGAGGCTCAGGATCTCCGCCACGCGGGCCTGGCCCACCTTCTTCTGCAGGGCCGTCCGTTCGTCGCCCCCCAGCCCCGAGACCGCTTCCTGCAAGGACTTCCCGGCCTGGACTTGGGAGGCCAGTTTGAGCAAGACCGCCGGGGCTTCGGCGGCTTCCGTCTGCGGAAAAAAGGACTGCAGCATCTGCAGGCCGAAGGCATCTTGCGTCGAGGCGGAGGCGCCCGCCAAGTGCTGGGGAGTGGAGGAAGCGTTGAGTGCGAGGTGGAGTGTCTTGCTCATAAGTGCCCTTATCTGGTGTGAAGAAATCTATTTTGGTTCGGAGCCGCCCTTGTTCTTGCCGCCGGCGAGATTCGCCTCCAAAACGGCACGGAAGGCCGAAAGCCTTTGCCCCTGCAGGAAGTCTCCCAACCCGCGCAGCAGTGCCTCGGAGGGGATCGTGACCTCGACCCCGTCGGTCTTGATGCCGACTCGGCCGTCCTCGCCGAACTCGTGCGGGATGCCCATCAAGGTGAGGACGCCCGCGACCTGCTGCCGCTCGGACTGCCGGCGCGCGTCCTCGGCGCGGGCCCGCCGTAGCTCCTCGGTCTTGGTCTCCAGCATACGGTAAAGCTCGCCGCGGGTGCGGGAGGTGTCGCGAATGATCTCGTGGATGCTGCCCTTGCGATGGGCGCGCTCGGCGGTGTTTTGCGCGTCGAGGATGCCGCGCCACTTCGGCAGGTAATGCTCGGTGCGCAGGGCGTCGACAGCCTGGCGGTAGGCGACGGCGATCGCCTCGCGCTCCCGCCCGCTCGCGGCTTGCAGCCTCGCGCGCAGGGCGGCCAATTCCGGATCTCGCAGCAAGTCTTGCTCCATGGCCCGCTCGTTCTTCGGCACGGAGATCGCCCCCGCCGAGCCCAGGATGCCCATCGCGGCCGTGTGGTCGGCGGCCATCACGATATTGGGGTTGATGTTCTTGTCGACGACGACCCAGGCGCCGCCCCAGAGCTGGCCGAAGGGCGGGACATAGATCAACGCGGGGTGTCCAAAGGCGCGTAGCGAATCCAGGATCTTTGCGCCGCCGGGGACGACGCCCCGGAGGTGGTCTTCGGGTCGGGGCATGAAGCCCGAGATGCTCGCGTTGAACACCAGGGGCAGGCCCTCGAGGTTGAGGTTGTCGATGTGCTGAGCCGCCTTGAAGGAGGCCGCCGCGTCCAGCGCGCCGCCGAAGATTTGCTCGCCGCCGGGGATCTGTTCAGGCTGGAGCTGCATGGTGATAAGGCCGACCGGCCGTCCGCCCAGGCGCGCGTAGCCGGTGTTGACCGCACGACCGTAGCCCTCGCGGACGTAAAAAACGCTGCCCTGGTCGAAGAGCGCGGCGTCGAAGCGCCGGGTGTCGTAGGGCTGGCCCTTGCCCTTGATCACGGGGTTGTCGCCGGACAGCAGGCCCGGCGTGATATCCCGGTCGAGGGGGTCGCCGACCTCGAGGCGCGGGGCTTCCTCGCCCTTTTTGGCGGGGAGATAGGACATCCACTGGAGGAAGGCCTTGATCGCGTCCCGCTCGCCCGGCACCACCTTGTAGGCGACGCCGTTCTCCTTCATGATCTCGGGCCCGGCGACCTCCAGCTCGTCCTTCAGATTGGTGCCGAAGGTCTGATTGATCGCCTTCCGGCCGGTCAGGCCCAGGAAGGAATCCGCGACCATGATCACCCGCTCGGAGAGCTTGGTGTCGTAGGTCCCGATGCCGATGACGGTCCCCATCGCGATGGTGAAGGTCGGGACGACGCTGCGCGCCCGCGACTCGGACTCGCCGGTCTTGCCGCTCGCGTTGAGGCTCTCGGTATTGATCTCGCCCTCGCCCAGGATGGCGACGACGGGGTGCCGCGTTTCCGTGACTTCGTTTCCTTCTCGTTGGACGACGGCCTCGTAGGGCTCGCCCACGACGATCAATTCGGAGAGCGGCAGCTTTTTCTTGCCCGCAGGCTTGGCGAGATCCTCGGCGAGGACGTAGTTCAGTCCCTTGGCGGCGTCGCGCTGGATGAAGGGCGTGACCTCCTCGGCCAGGCCGAGGCGGGCGCCGCTGGTCTCGGCCAAATACAACTTGGGAATGCCGTGAGCCTCGGCATATCGGCTGAGGGCTCGATAGATCTCGCCTTCCTTGGTGCCCTGAGAGCCGGCCTGGAAGGTGAAATCGTCGGCGATCACGGCGAACTCGCGCGTCACCGTCTCGGTGCCGCCCTCGCCCGCGGGCAGCTTGAGCGTGACATGGAAGGCGACCTTGCCGACGTCGTTGGCGCCGGGCTCGCGGACGACGGGTTTCAAGGTCCCAGATTTGTCGAGGATCAGCTCGCGGATCTGAACGGCCTCTTCCGGAATGTTGCCCTGCGGGTAAAAGTCCTTGAGGACGTCCTGGAACAAGGCGACCCGGTCGTAGACGTAGAGCTTGCCGCGGCCCTGCTGCTGCACCCGCTTGTGTTCGAGCGGGCTCTTGACCGCGTGCGGGGGCGCCTCGATCGCGGGCTTGATGTTCACCTCGAAGCGGGAACCGCGAGGGATCTTGATCTCGGCGATGTAGCTCTCGACGGCGCCGCCCGGGGCGCGGCGCTGGAAGTGCAGGACCGTCTTCTCCAGCTGCTGGCCCATGAACTGCGGGGTCAGGCGGAAGGCCAGGAGCGTGATTTCCTCGTCCGAGAGCTCGATGGGCTGACGGAAAAAGAGGTTGGCCAGCGCCGGCAGCTTCCGCGCCTCTCCGTCGACGACGTGGCTTTCCTGGAGCCGCCGCATCACCAGGGCGGTGTTTCCGGCCAGCCGCTCCGCCTCGGGGACGGAATAGGCCTTCTTGTCGTAGACGGTCGCGGCCTTGGCGAGCTTCGCCTCGTCCAGCTGGAATTTTTGGATCATCTCGGCCGGCGAGGCGGACAGCACCCCGACGTTGAAGGGATCAAAGTCTTTTGCGAGGACGCCGCTCTCCCGGAGCGCGTAGGGCAGCCACTGCCAGATCAGGCGGCTCTCCTTGGAGAGCGCCTCGCCCGATCCCGATCGGATCATGCGGAAGTCGTTCAGCAATTGGTTGCGCACCAAATCGCCGTCGAAGCGCTGATAGCTCAGCCGCCCGGAGTGCTCGCCGATCACGAAGTGGCGCCGGTCGGCCTTCGGGTCCCCGGCGGACAAGCCTTTCTGGGTGGCGCGATAGGCGTGAACGTTATGGAAGAGGTCGAAGTCCTGGCGCTCCAGGTCGAAGTTCGGGGTCCAACGCGAGAGGCCAATGGTCTGGGCGTGCAGCGGGTGGATGTCGCGCAGCAATTTGTTTTCGGAATAGACCCCGGCGGCGTTGGCCTCGTAGGTGCGATAATCCGGATCGCCGCCCTCGGCGTCGGGCAGGACCAGCGTCAGGCGTTGCACGCCCTGCCCGCCCAGCTTGCGGGTGGCCAGGCCGGCCACGGCCTCCAAGGCCTCGGGTCCGGGGCGGCTGGGCAGGACGATCTCAACCACGGCCTCGGCCCCGTTGCCCGACTTCCGGCGGAAGACCCGAAGCGACTTGAGGCTTTGGTCCAAGTCCTTTTCCAGCTCCTCGATACCGAGGGAGCGGCGATGCACCGCCAGCAGGGGCTTGGCGCCCCTCGCACCCTTCGGCTCCATCCGGGTCACGACGACGCGGTCGGGGACGAAGTCCTGCTGCTTGCCGGGCGTGAAGTAATGCCGATAGAGCCGCTGTTGGATCAGGCCCAGGGCCATTTGCGCCTCTTTCGGGCCGGCAGTGGCCGCCTTGCCGAGCAGGAAGGGCAAGATTACTTCCGTGCGATCCACGCGGCGCTTGTTGGCCGTGCTGCGACCCGCGCTGGTGGCCGCCGCGGCCACTCGGAACTCTTCTTCCAGCCTCGCGGTGTACTCGCGGTCGTCGCCCTTCTCGCGCAGCCGGGCCAAGGTGGTCTCGACCTGCACCAGGAAGGGGCTCTGCCCTTGCTCGGCGAAGACGCGCTGGACGCCCTGCAAGGCCGCTTGGACGGAGTTCATCTCGTACTTGGGCACCCAGCCCAGCACCTTGGCGAGCAAGGCGCGCTTGCCCTCCAATTGCTCGTGGCTCTGGAAGAGGCGCTTGACCGCCGCGTCCCGCGCCGGCGTGGGCTCGAGGGAATCGACGCCATAGAGCGCCAGGGCGCTCTTCAGGACGCCCTCGAAGCGGGCGTCCTCGACCTTGCCGGTCTTGAGGAAGAAACTCCATTGCCGCTGGTAGGCCGGCTGGAAGACCGATTCGACCGTCTGATAGCGCTGCAGCAGCCCCTGGGCCCAAATCTCAACGGCCTGGCGGTAGGGGTAACCGTCTTCCGAGACGGGCTCCAGCTTCCCGAGGATCGTCCTGAGGGTCTCGAGCGGCGCCGAATAGCCTTCGAAATAGCGGCTGAACCAGGTGAGGGCCTCGAGGCTTTGCGCCTCGGAATAAGAGGGGCTCTCGGCGAAGACCTGCATGGCCGCGGGCGGCAGCTCGAAGCCGGCGGGCGCCTTGGCGCCCTTGCCTTCCGCGGATTTCACGCCGTCCTCGGCCTGAATCTTGACCAGGGCCTTGCCCTTGTCCACCTGCTGCCCCGGCTTGACGAAGACGGCCTCGATCTTGCCGTCCATGGCGGCGGTCAGGGTGGTCTCCATCTTCATCGCCTCGGTGACGAGGATCGGCTCGCCCTCTTTGACGGTGTCGCCGACGCCCTTCAGGATCTTCAGCACGGCCGCGGGGGCGGGGCTCACGACGAACTCCGCGCCCAGCGCGCCTTCGCCGCCGATGCCGATTTCATAGGAAGTGCCGTCGATCAGGACCTCGCGCCGGCCTGGCTCGCCGTGGATCAGCGTGCGCACCTTGCGCCCGTCCACCTCCAGGGTGAAGAGGTGTTCGCTGGTGCGGGTGAGCCCCACTTCGACCGAGCTGTCGCCGGCCCGAACCAGGAAGCGTCCGGGACCGGTCTCGTAGACCTCGGCCTTCAGCTCGCGATCGCCGAATTTGAGCTCGACCTTCTGGTGGATGCTGGGATTTTTCAAAAAGGTGTGGACGGCCGCGGCGACGAGGGCCTCGTCGGCGTCGCGATAGTCGGGCTTCCCCGCCTCGGAATTGAGGAATTTGCGCTCGATGAAATTGGTGTCGTAATCGCGGCCCTCGCGGAATTCGGGCGTGGCGGTCAGGGCCCGCAGGAAGGGGATATTGCTCTTGATACCCAGGATCTCGAACTCGCCCAAGGCCTGCCGCAGGGCGGCGACGGCCTCGGCGCGGGTCGGCGCGTGGACGCTCAGCTTGGCGATCATCGAGTCGTAGTAGCTGGGAATCTCGCGGCCGACCTCGACCCCGCTGTCGATGCGGACGACGGCGCGGCCGTCCTTCGGCGTCTCGGGGAGCCTCATGTGGAGGATCTTCCCGGTGCTGGGGGCGAACTTGTTGTAGGGGTCCTCCGAGGTGATGCGGGCCTCGATGGCGTGCCCCTGGGGACGAACCTTGTCGAAGGACAGCTCGCGGCCGGAGCCGATCAGCAACTGCTCCCGGAGGAGATTTTGGCCGCTGACCATCTCGGTGACGGTGTGCTCGACCTGCAGCCGGGTGTTCATCTCCATGAAGTAGAGCCGGTTGTCCGAGCGGTCCCAGATCAGCTCGATGGTGCCGGGGCCCTCGTAACCGATGCCCCGCGGGTCGTCGGTCCGCAGTTGGGCCATGATCTTGGCGCCGATCTGCCTCGCTTGGCCCAGCAACTCGGGATCGAGGAAGGTGCTGACGTCCTCTTCCAAAACCTTCTGTTTGTTGCGCTGCATGGTGCAGTCGCGGACGCCCACGACCTGGAAATTCCCCTTCGCGTCGCCGATCACCTGGACCTCGAGGTGGCGCATCGAGGGGATGAACTTTTCCATGAAAACGACGTCGCTGCCCGAGGTGCTGAAGGCCTCGCGCTTGGCCGCCTCGTAGGCGCCCGGCAGCTCGGCCTCGGTCAGGGCGACGCGGATGCCCTTGCCACCGCCGGTATCGCCGCCCTTGATGATAACCGGGAAGCCGACTTGACGGGCGAAGACCAGGGCCTCGTCGTAGCTTTGCAACTTGTCGCTGCCCGGCACGGTGGGGACGCCGGCCCGCCCGGCGACGGCGCGCGCGGAAATTTTATTCCCCATCATCGCCATGATGTGGGAAGCGGCGCCGGCGGCGCGCAGGCCCATCTGCTCGTAACGGGCGAAGAGCTCGGCGTCTTCTGACTTGAAGCCCCAACCCTCCCAGGCGACCAGGTGTTCCGGCTTGAGCCCGCGCTCGGCCATGAATTTCTCCAAGGCCTCCATCCGCGCCGGGATATTGTTGTAGGTCTCGTTGGAGGTGTTGCCCTTCAGACGGAGGGCGATCACGCCGTCCATGTTGGCGTGCAGGGAATTGGCGTCGGCCTCGGAGTAGAACACGACGGGAACGGCCCCGAGCTTCTTCGCCTCGCCGATGGCGCGGACCGCGGGCTCTCCGCGGTTGCCGATCACCACGTAGCGGCCGGAGAGGAACGGCTGCGGCAGCCCGCCCGCGGCATCCAGAGCTCCGGTCATCATCATGTGCGTGGGTCCCAAGGGACCGCGCGGGCCCTCCCCTTCTCCGCTCATGGCCATGGCGAAACCGTTGGGGAACCTGCCGGGGCCGGCCACGACCAGGGCGGGTCCGCCCATCAGCCCCTGCAGGGGCGAAGACTTCCCGCTGCGCGGCGCGGCGTCGAGGGCCTGTCCGTAAAGATGGGCTCGAAGCCCCAGCTCGCGCTGGAAGGCCGCGAATCGCGACCCGAGGACGCGGTGGCCCAGGTGGCTGCCGACGCCGAGGCTCAACATGGTGGAGAGGGTGTCGGTCACCGCCGTCGCCCCATCGACATGGGGACGCAGACCGGCCTTTTCCTCCAGCTTGTGGGCCGAGAGCATACCGACGAACATCGCGCCCTGCGCGGTCGCGACTTGGGTGAAACGCTGAAAGCGGGTCAGCTGGCCGGCCTGCAGCTCGCCGATGCCGTGCAACTTCAGGAATCCTTGGTTGCCGAGGTAGCCGAAGGTCTTCAGGGCGCCGAGGGTCAGGGTGGCTCCCAGCAAATCGCGCCCCACGCTGGCGCCGTCCCAAGAGACGCCACCGTCGGTGGCGGAGATCAGGGCGCGGCTGCCCAGGGCGAAGGTCGGCACCTCCGCGGCGAAGCCGGCCATGCCGGAGAGGAAGCGCGCGCCGAAGCCGCGGGTGGCCCAACCGGCTTCCGCGGTGGCGGCCAGGCGGCCCAAGGCCGCGGTGCGGGTGAGCTGGAAGACCGCCGAGCCGAGGATCATCGGCGCGATCATCTTGGCATCGGTGGCCTGCTTGACGAATTGGCGCTGGAGAAACTCCATGCGGCGCCCGGTATGGCCCTTGCCGAGCATCGCGTCCCATTCGGCTTGGGCCTTGCTTCGGATGTCGGCGGGCACCGCGTCCCCGCCCTGGGCGATCGTCGCGAACAGGGCCCCGGCGGCGTTCCAGTTTCCGGATTGGCCGAGGCGAAGGGCGAGGGCCTGCGCGCCCGCCCAAAAAAACTGGGGATCTTGTTCTTCGGAAAGGGCGAGGAGCTCCTCGAGCGGCGCCGCGCCGACCCGGCGCTCAAGCTGCCGGCGATCGGCGTCGCTTAAGTCCGCCAAGGCCCCGCGAAGTTTTTGGCCGCCGGAAACCTGCGCGGCGAGCTTCGAGAAACGACCGGCATCTTCGGGATTTCCCCCCGCGGCAAACAAGGCCTGCAACAAGGCCAGGCTATAGGCGGAGGTCGGGTTTCGTAAGGCGGTATCGCTCGCCGAGGCGGAAATAGGCGCCCCCTCGCCGGAGGCGAGCCCCTTCAGCTCTGTAAGACTCATAGGCCCCTTCTCTGAGTCGAGAACAATATCGCGTCGGCGCCGACCTCCGCCGTCACGGGAGGGTCCGCGCCCATTTTCACTGCACGATATGGTGAGGATTTTTTTCCAAAAGCGACGGGAGGCCCTCGAAAAAGGCAGGACTCGCGTCACTCAAGAAGGAAAGAAGTGCCCCCACTTTTCTCTTCAGGAGTGAAAAAATATTTCTTAAAGTATTTGGCTTTTCGCAAAGCCCGCGGGGAAGTTGCTACAAAAAATCGCCAAGCCGGCGATTTTTTTCATCATTAGCGTTTTGGATTTGTACAAATCACTCGGGGGAATGGGTCTTTTTGATGCTGATTTTGGGGGTGGAAACGGGATGCGCTTTTTTCTGGTCAAAAGTCAGCTTCGCATCCAGGTGCAATTGGAGGCCGGAGAGGGCCTTTTGTACTTCTTCGTGCACCTTGATCTTGGAGAAGAACTTGCTGAGCTCGGAGGCGACCAGACCCAGCAGCTCGTCCTTCTGTTTGAGCACCGTGTCCAGGACGTAGCCGACGGCGTCTTTGGGCATCTTCATGTCGCCCAAGGCCTTGCGGATGCTTTCTTCGGTCATGAAAATGGCGCCCAGGCCCGTCAGGAGAATGCGGCGGGCGACATCGGTCATCCCGCCGCCCTTCTTCTCGAAAAATTTTTCGTCGTCGCCGGCCATACTCAAGCCATTTCCTCGGCACGTTCTTTAAATTGCTTCATCATCGTCGGCAAGTTGGTGCCGATCAACTTGTTGGAAATCGCCTTGGGCACCATGGCGCCCAGGTTCATGTCGATCTCGTAAACGGCCTTGGTGACGCCCTTCTTGACCTCTTGCAGCTTCCAGTGCCCGTTGTTGGCCTTCATCAGGTCGCCTTCGACCAGGCTCCAGGAGAGGCCGCTGGGCGGGTTGAGCTTGATGTCGAGGGTGTAGGTGATCTTCTTGATGAGGTTGATGGTGAAGGTCACCCGCGCGGACTTGCCGGACTTCTTCTCGACGACGACCTTCTTGGTCTCCGGCAGGAATTCGGGGTAGGCCTCGAAGTCGCTGATGACTTCGAAGACTTGCTTCATCGGGGCTTCAATCTCGATCGAGGCGGAGGCATGGGACATGGAGTCGAATCCTTATGCGTAATTGGGTTTGGTTTCGAAGTGGTGGGTCGCTTCGATGTAGCGGACGGTCCGCGACAGGGAGCGCATCACCAACGAGTGGGTATGGGCGCCTCCCCCGAAAAATCTCACTCCCTTGAGGTAATCGCCGTTGGTCACGCCGGTGGCGGCGAACATGACGTCGCCGTGTGCGAGCTCGTCGATCTTGAAGACGCGGTTAATGTCTTCGATGCCCATGCGGCGGGCGCGGTCGATCTCTTCCTGGTTGCGCGGCTTGAGGCGGCCCTGGATATCGCCACCCAGGCAGCGCAGCGCCGCCGCGGCCAAGACGCCCTCGGGCGC
The DNA here is from genome assembly GCA_030263375.1 of Deltaproteobacteria bacterium PRO3. Classification (NCBI taxonomy): domain Bacteria; class Deltaproteobacteria; species Deltaproteobacteria bacterium PRO3. The sequence goes on along the minus strand of SZOV01000078.1, from coordinate 1,453 downwards.
GCCGCCGATGCCGAAGAGGATGTCGACGCCGGACTCGGGCTCGCAGGTCGAGATGGCTGCCGAGACGTCGCCGTCGCCGATCAGCTTGATGCGGGCGCCGGCCTCGCGGACCTCGCGGATGAGCTCTTTGTGGCGGTCGCGGTCGAGGATGATGGCGGTCAGGTCCTCGACGCGGCATTTTTTGGCGCGGGCCAATTGTTGCAGGTTCCAGGTGGGCGACTTGGTGAGGTCGATGAGGCCGTAGCCTTCTTTCCCGACCGCGATCTTGTCCATGTAGGTGTCGGGCGCGTGAAGGAAGTGGCCGTGCTCGGCGAGCGCAATGACCGAAATGGAGTTGGGGCCACCAGTCGCGCAGAGGTTGGTGCCCTCGAGCGGGTCCAGCGCGATGTCAACCTTGACGTCGCCTCCCTTGCCTACCTTCTCGCCGATGTAGAGCATGGGGGCCTCGTCGCGCTCGCCCTCGCCGATCACGACGGTGCCGTCGAAGTTCATGCCGTTCAGGGCCTTTCGCATCGCATCGACCGCGGCCTGATCCGCCGCCTTGGCGTCGCCTCGCCCCATCAGCCGGGCGCAGCTGAGCGCCGCCGCCTCTGTCACACGAACCATCTCTAAAGCTAGATTTCGATCCATAGTCTACACCGGTCCACGCCTAGGACCCGATCCTCGTTATTTGCCTGGTTTTTGCCCTGGAAATGATCGTCCTGCTATTAGCAATCCCGTCTGGAAAAGCAAGAGATAATGCGCGTTTCGGTCCGGGAACCGGGATTTTGACGCACCGTGGCTGGACTATGACGCAGTCTAGGTCCTCCGGATATATCTGGGAAAGGCTGTCTGGATGTGGCTTTACGGCCGGAATCGCCCGGCGCTCCGATCGTACTTTTGCGTTTTGCCGCGGCCGGCCCCGGAGGTGAGGGCGGGATATGTCCTACGCGACACGGGCGGCCCCCTCAGGCCGGGGGCCGCCCTCCGCAGAAAGATCGAAATTATATAGGCCTTAGGGTGTTCGATCTTTCTGAGGGTCGCTTAAGGACATATCCCGCCCTCACCTCCGGGGGCTCGTGCCAATCGCCACCCAAGAACATACCCCACCGGCGAAAATTTCTTTTTTGTACCTGTAAAAAATTCTCCCACCCCTACTTATGATTTGCTGACGCGACGCAAGGGTTCGACTGCCAATCAATTTGCTTCTTAACAAAGAATGATTTGCTACGCAGTGTATAAACGAGCCTAGTGGAACAGCGACGTCCCATGAAAATAATCAAGTATCCTCTCTCCCTGCACGAGCCCCTAGCCGGGGGCGATATGTCCCAAGCGGGACCCTCTGAAAAGCCGATCACCTTAAGGCCTATATAACATCGGCTTTTCGGCGGAGGCCTGTCCCCCGGCCTGAGATACCGTCTTGCTAGTCAAGCTGCAAAAGCAAGCAATGGGTCAAAAGGTTTATTATTCTTCA
>SZOV01000077.1 GCA_030263375.1 Deltaproteobacteria bacterium PRO3 | reverse complement strand
GCCGCCGTACTTGTCGCCGGCGAAGAGGTTGTTCTCGCCCTTCCAGATCGACTGGTGGCAGTGCATGCCCGAGCCGTTGTCGCCGAACAGTGGCTTCGGCATGAAGGTGACCGTGCGGCCGTGCTTCACCGCGACGTTTTTGATGATGTACTTGAACCACATGAGCTTGTCGGCCATCTTGGTCAGGCTGTCGAAGCGCATGTCGATCTCGCACTGGCCGCCGGTGGCGACCTCGTGGTGTTGGGCCTCGACGCGGATGCCGACCTTCTCGAGGGTCAGGCAGATCTCGGTGCGCAGGTCCATCAGGCTGTCGGTCGGGGGCGCGGGGAAATAACCCTCTTTATGACGCGGCTTGTAGCCCAGGTTGGGGCCCTCGTCGCGGCCGGTGTTCCAGATGCCCTCGACCGAGTCGACGGCGTAGAAGGCCTCGTTGGAGCTTTGGCTGAAGCGCACGTCGTCGAAGATGAAGAACTCGGCCTCGGGGCCGAAGTAGGCGACGTCGCCGACGCCGGAGGACTTGAGGAAGGCCTCGGCCTTTTGCGCGATGTGGCGCGGGTCGCGGGTGTAAGGCTCGCGGGTGATCGGGTCGTAGATGTTGCAGATCAAGCTTAGGGTGGGATGGGCCATGATCGGGTCCATCACCGCCGTGGTCGGGTCGGGGACAAGCAACATATCGGAGGCGTGGATGGGCTGCCAGCCGCGGATGCTGGAGCCGTCGAAGCCCTGGCCGCGCTCGAAGAAGCCTTCGTCGAACTCACTGATCGGAATCGAAAGGTGCTGCCAAACGCCGGGATAGTCGATGAACTTCAGGTCGACCATGACCGCGCCGTTCTTTTTGGCGAATTCCACTGCGTCTTTGGGTGTCATTCCCATGGGGATCTCCTTTAAATGATGACGAACCTGGATAGACCGTCGATCCGGCGCTAATGCGCCGCCTCGGGACTGTCAAGAATTCTCTGTTGAAAAAACCGTGTTTAGTCGGGTCTTGCCCAATTTAAGGGCAGCGGGTCCCGCCCGGCCCGCCCCTTTCGCCCAGGAAAGAGGCGGGCCGGGGGAATCCGGCTTAGATGGCGTTGGCCCCGGTCTCGCCGGTGCGGATGCGGATGACGTTCTCGACGGCCGAGACGAAGATTTTGCCGTCGCCGATCCTCCCGGTCTTGGCCGCGTTTTGAATGGTCTCGACCACCTTCGGCGCGTCCGCGTCGTTGACGACGACCTCCAGCTTGATCTTGGGGAGGAAGTCGACGACGTACTCCGCGCCGCGATAGAGCTCGGTGTGGCCCTTCTGCCGCCCGAAGCCTTTCACTTCGGAGACGGTCAGGCCTTGGACGCCGACGTCCTGCAGGGCTTCCTTCACCTCGTCGAGTTTGAAGGGCTTGATGATGGCTTCCACTTTTTTCATGGTATTCCTTCCTTTAATTCAAAAAATTAATAGATGTAGCCTTCTTCGCCGTGCTCGGCCAGGTCCAGACCCTGGATCTCGGCCTCGGGCTCGGCGCGCAGACCGAGCGTGGCCTTGATCAGGTAGGCGATTACGAGGGTGCCGACCACGGACATGACGATGGTCAGTCCCATCGCCTTCAGCTGCTCGACCCAAAGGCTCCCGTTGGCCAGGACGTCTTTCAGGTTGGTGAGCAGATTGGCGTTGACGTCGGCCGTGGCGAAAAAGCCCGTCAACAAGGCGCCGAGGGTCCCTCCTACCGCATGGACGCCGAAGGTGTCGAGGGCGTCGTCATAACCCAGCCAGTGCTTGAGGCGGGTCACCGCGAAATAGGGGATCACACCCGCGAGCACGCCGATGATCACCGCCGAGCCGACCGTGACGAAGCCGGCTCCGGGCGTGATGACGACCAGACCGCCGACCGCGCCCGAGCAGAAGCCGAGCACGCTGGGCTTGCCGCGGTCGAGGTATTCGGCCAAGGCCCAGGCGAAGCTGCCGACCGCCGCGGCCACCGTGGTGGTCATGAAGGCGTTGGTCGCGATGCCGTCCGCCGAGACCGCGCTGCCCGCGTTGAAGCCGTACCAGCCGACCCACAGCATGCCGGTGCCGACCATGCAGAGCACCATGCTGTGCGGCGGCATGTGCTCTTTGCCGAAGCCGATGCGCTTGCCCAGGATCATGCAGAGCACCAGGGCCGACCAACCGGAGGACATGTGGACGACCGTGCCGCCGGCGAAGTCGATGGCCTTGATCGCGGCGTTGGCATTCCAGACGCCGTTCATCAGGCCATCGATGCCCCACACCATGTGGGCGAGCGGGAAGTAGATGACGAACATCCAGAGGCCCACGAAAAGCAGCACCGCCGAGAACTTCATGCGCTCGGCGATGGCACCGATAATCAGCGCCGGGGTGATGATCGCGAACATCATCTGATACATGCTGAAGATGTTCTGGGAAACCCAATAGGAGTAATTCGTGTTGGGATTGGAATCGACGCCCTTCAGGAAGGCGAAGTCCAGGTTGCCCAAGAGCGGCCCGCCCGGAGAGAAGACCAAGCTGTAGCCCACCGCCCACCAGAGGATCGTCACCAGCCCCGCGATGCCCATGCACTGGGCCAAGACCGAGAGGACGTTCTTCTTGCGGACCAGGCCGCCGTAGAACAGCGCCAGACCCGGCAGGGTCATGAACAGCACCAGGGCCGCCGAGGTCATCATCCAGGCGTTGTGCCCGGGACCCGCGCCGGGCACCTTCGAAGCCACCTTGCTGTCGGCGGCGTCGGAGCCGCGCGCGGTGTTGTTGATGTAGGCCTCGAGGTCGGCGACGCGCTGGTCGAGGCTGGGCTCGGCCTTGGCGGTGCCGGTGGCGGCCGGGGCCTCCGCGGCGGGCGCGGTGGCCTGGGTTTCTTGCGCCTTCAAGTCGAAGGCCTGGCTTAGGACGACGGCGACGACTCCGGCCATGAGCATGGCCAGCCAGCCGCGTCGACGGATTTTCGATCGCATGTTCCTCTCCTTATGGTTGTCGTCTCCATGCCTCTTCGGACCTTCCCGGCCACGACCCGCTGGGGCCCTAAGAAGCGGATGCACGATGGGTCAAAAATTTAGCTCTTCATCACCGACGCCGCCTGGACGAAGTCGGGGTAGCAGATGTTACCGTGCTCGCCGTGATCCAGGCCCTCGCGCTCTTCTTCCTCGCTGACGCGGATGCCCATCACTAGCTTGAGGGCGTACCAAACCACCAGCGAGATTATCAGCGTGAAGGCGCCGACGGCGGCCACGCCGGTCAGTTGGGCGATCAGCAGCTTGGCGCCGCCGCCGAAGAAGAGGCCGTTGCCGGTGGTATTCGGCGTAAAGACGTCCTGGGCGAAGAGACCCACGGCGATGGTTCCCCAGACGCCGTTGACCAGATGCACCGAGAGGGCGCCGACGGGGTCGTCCAGCTTGACCTTGTCGAAGAAGAGGACCGCGAAGACTACCAAGGCGCCGGCGATCAATCCGATGATGATCGAAGAGCCCATGCCGATGTAGGCGCAGGGCGCGGTCACCGCGACCAGACCGGCCAGGCAGCCGTTGATGATCATCGAGAGGTCGGGTTTTCCGATTAAAATCCAAGCGACCACGGTCGAAGATAGAATGCCCGCGGCGGCGCCGAAGTTGGTGACGACCGCGATGCGCCCGATGTCGCCGGCCGCGGCGGCCATCGTCGAGCCCGGGTTGAAACCGAACCATCCCAGCCAAAGGATCAGAGCTCCCAAGGTCGCGCTGGTCAGGTTATGGCCGGGAATCGGATGGACCCTTCCTTTGACGAACTTACCCTTGCGCGCCCCGAGGACGATGACGCCCGCCAAGGCCGCCCAACCGCCCATCGAGTGAACGACCGTCGAACCCGCGAAGTCCCAAAAACCCAGCTTGGCCAGCCAGCCGCCGCCCCAGATCCAGTGTCCGGTGGTGGGGTACATGAGACCGACCAGGATGAAGCTGAACACGATGAAGGAAAGGAACTTGATGCGCTCGGCGACCGCGCCCGAGACGATAGTGGCGGCGGTCCCGGCGAAGACCAACTGGAAGAAGAATTTCGTCCAAATCGGAACGCCGGTCCAATTGATCGCCGAATAGACGCCTTGGTAGGCCTCGCCGGTGGCGGGGGAGTTGTCCGCCCCGCCGACCATCCAGAGACCTTGGGTTCCGAAGTAGGGATTGCCGTCGCCGAACATCAGGCCCCAACCGATCACGTAGAAGGCCAGGGAGGAGATGGCGAAGACGATGAAATTTTTAGCGAGGATATTGACGCAGTTCTTGGATTGGCAGAGCCCCGATTCGACGAGGGCGAACCCCGCGTTCATCCAGAAGACCAGCATGCCCGCGATCAGGGTCCAGACCGTGTCGACCATGATCTTCAATTCGCCGGAGCTGGGGTCGGCGCCGAGCGCCAGGCCGGGAAAAAACCCTACCATGAGGACCAGCAACAGCATCAGATGGATTCGTCTTCGCATGAGAGACTCCTTCGGGAATTGATATTTAGGCCCAGTCGGGTAAAAGCGTCCCATCGGGGGGCCGGGCGCGCCGGCCAGGCGGTGTCCGAACGCAAGGGAAGCTTGGAAAGTCCATTGAGCAAGTCGTATGCCAGGCAAAATAATTTGTTAATATATTGAAATTATTTGATATTTTTTAAAATCCCCCAAGGTCCCGGGGCGCCAATGTGCCTATTTTTTAGGCTTCTGGATTCGAATTAGGCGGCCCCTGCCTCTTTATTGGGAGGGCGTCGAAAAACCGGTTTTCGCGGTTCGGAGCGAATATGGCGACCTTGTGGATCATCGACGGCTACAACTTCATCCGGCAGAGCCGGCGCTTCGCGGAGCTGGAGGCCCGAAACGGGGCCCGCGGGAAGGAAGCGGCCCTGCGCTGGCTGGGGGACTTCGGCCTCAAGACCGGGGAACGGGTCTGCGTGGTCTTCGACGCCTATTCGCGGCTGGAGAACGAGATGCGGGAGGACCGCCGGCACGGCCTGCGGGTCCTGGCCTCGCGTGGCGGCTACACGGCGGACGAGGAGATCATCGCGATGGCCCGCGAGCGGGGGCCGGCCGCAGTGGTGGTCAGCTCGGACCGGGTGATCCAGGAGGCGGCCGTGAAGGCGGGCGCCTCGATCCTGAAGTCGGACGAGTTCGAGCGGGAGGTGGCGAAGATCCTGGGGGGCGAGCCCCTGGACGAGGAGGCCTTAAGGGCCCGGCGCCGCCCGGGCAAGGGCGACGCCTTCCGCCCGCCGAAAGAGAAGAAAAAAGCCTTGGCGCTGCTCAAGAAATATCAGTAGATTTAGGATCCCCTTCGCGCTAGCGAGGGTCGCCATTCGGGGCGTAGCTCAGCCTGGTAGAGTACTAGCTTCGGGAGCTAGGTGTCGCTGGTTCAAATCCAGTCGCCCCGACCATTTTTTCAACGGCTTAGGACGAAAGCCCCCTCCCATGCGCGGGAAGCTGCGGGAAAAAATCCACACCGTCGTCTTCGAGTCCGACACCGCGGCGGGCAAGGCCTTCGACGTAGTCCTCATCACCTTGATCCTGCTTTCGGTGCTCATCGTCCTGCTGGAGAGCGTCGCGAGCCTGCGAGAGCGTTATGGCGCCGCGCTCTACGTCCTCGAATGGATCTTCACCGTCGCCTTTTCGGTCGAGTACCTGCTGCGCCTCTACTGCGTGCAGCGCCCCCTCGCCTATGCGCGCAGCTTCTTCGGGGTCGTCGACCTGCTGGCCTGCCTGCCGATGTATCTGAGCTTCTTCATTCCCGGGGCCCACTCGCTGATCGTCGTGCGCTCATTGCGGCTGCTACGCATCTTCCGGGTCTTCAAGCTCAGCCACTATTTTCAAGAGGGGCAGGTGATCGTGCAGGCGCTGCGCGCCAGCCGCTACAAGATCCTCGTCTTCCTCTTCTCCATCCTCATCATTGTGATCATCTCGGGCAGCCTGATGTACCTGGTCGAGGGACCCGCGAGCGGCTTTAAGGACATCCCCGTCAGCCTCTACTGGTCGGTGGTCACCATGACCACGGTCGGCTACGGCGACATCGCCCCGAAGACGCCGCTGGGCCAGTTTCTCGCCTCGCTCCTGATGATCGTCGGCTACGCCATCATCGCGGTGCCTACCGGCATCGTCACCAGCGAGTTCACCCGGCTACGGGGGATCACCCGCAACGCCTGCCCGGTCTGCGGCGCCGAGGGGCATGACCCGGACGCCCTGCATTGCAAGTTTTGCGGCGGCCGGCTTTGAGCCCGCGTCTCGAACGGGAAATGATTTCACCCTCGTTTCGGCCCAGCTCCCCCCAGGCGGATCGTTACGGCCGATAAGACGCCGATTGTCCATTTTTCACGAGTTAATTCCATTACTTATAAATTTTCCCGATCGGGATTATTCGAGGGGATCCTCCCAGAATTTTTTAAAAATATTACCGATCGGGAATTAATCGTTGCGGGACCATCTTTTTTTGAATAATATTACCGATCGGGAATAATAATGTGGCTACCCTTGAGGATTTAAAAACGCTCGCCGGAAAAGTCCGAGACAAGCGCAAGGCTTCCGGCCTCACTCAAATCGAGGCCGCCGGACTCTGCGGGGTGGGAACACGGTTTTTATCCGAACTGGAAAATGGCAAAGCCACCCTGCATATCGGGAAGGTACTCAAGGTACTCAAAGGTCTAGGCTTGTCCTTCGACGTCAAAGAAAGAGGTCGTTCATGACCTCCACCCTGTTCGTTTTTTTCGACACCCAACCGGTCGGCCAAATCACGATCGACGCCAGGCGCCGCTGGAGATTCCAATACGACTCAAGCTGGCTAAGAGCCGGAACCTTTCCACTCTCCACCCGACTTCCCTTGCGGGAGGCCCCCTTCGAGGACGATCTTTCAAAGCCCTTTTTTTCCAACCTGCTCCCCGAGGGAAAAGTGCGCCGGCTCATCGCGGCCACGAAGGGCCAATCCGCGAATAATGACTTCGAAATGCTTGCGGCCTTAGGAGGCGATTGCGCGGGCGCCATTTCGGTTTATCCGGAAAGAGAGTTGCCGCCCAAAAAAGGAAAATACCGCGAAATCGGCGAAGAGGAGATGGGGCGCCTCATCGAGGAAATGCCGCGCCGGCCTCTCCTTTTGGCGGATGGGAATGCCCGACTTTCCCTCGCAGGGGCCCAAGATAAATTGCCGGTGTTTTTGGAGGACAACAAAATTTATCTGCCGGAAGCCGGCGCTCCCAGTTCCCATATTTTAAAACCGCCCATTCCCGATTTTGAAGACACCGTGTTCAACGAAGCCTTTTGCATGAAACTAGCGGGGACTTTCGGCATCAAGGTCCCGCGCTCCGAAATTCTTTTGTGCCAAGGAAAACCGATTTATCTGGTGCTGCGCTACGATCGCCAATGGAACGAAGACAAATCGATCCGAAGACTGCATCAAGAGGATTTCTGTCAGGCTTTGGGAAAATACGCCGAGGAAAAATATCAAAACGAAGGGGGGCCGTCCTTTTCCGATTGTTTTCGAGTCCTTGAAAACTTCAGCGTTCAACCGGCCGTCGACAAAAAACAACTCATTACCTGGGCTGTATTTAATTTTCTCATCGGAAATTGCGACGCCCACGGAAAAAACATCTCTCTCTTGATCGCGCCGGATGGAATTCAACTCGCACCTTTTTATGATCTGATGTCGACGGCCGTTTATGAGGGGCTTTCGGAAAAATTAGCCATGAAAGTCGGCGGCAAATACAAACGCCGGGAAATCTTTGAGCGGCATTGGGAAAGTTTTGCGGCCGAGGCCGACGTAAAACCCCGAGTTGTCCTGGAAATCCTTAAGGAGCTTTCCAAAGAACTTCCGAAATACGCGAGAAGCGAATGCGACCGTTTTACGAGTCATTTCGGCACGCGGAAAATCCTGATAAAAATTGTCGAAGAGATCCAAACGGCCGCAAAAAAATTCTCCTAGCCGACCCCCGCGCAGGGCGACTCCTTTGCTAAAGGAGGTCTCTATTGGGGCGGCTGCTGCGGGACGGCTCTCCGCCACGTCAAGTGCGGCTGGGAGGCGGTAAGGGATGCCCGTGGGCCAGCAGAGCCGCCTGCACCCTCGATTTGACGGCCAGCTTTTCGAAAATGCGGCCGACATGGGTGCGGACGGTGGCGATGGAGACGAAGAGAAGCCTCGCGATCTCCTGGTCCGACCGGCCCTGGGCCAAAAGGTTCAAAACCTGGGTTTCCGCCCCGGTGAGACCGTGGCGCGTGGCCGTTCGGGACAAGTCGGGGGGGACTTCCGGCTCCTGGAGCTGCGCCAGGATGAAAAAATCCTCGCTGTGGGTCCGCACGAAGCTGAGCTCCGCCTTAAGCGGAGCGCCGTTCGGGCGCCGCAACCAAACCGTGGCAGGGGGAACGCGGGAAGGGGTGTCTTTCTGCAGAATCGCCAGCCGCCGCGCGCCGCCGCTCAGGGCTTCTGGGACCGCGTGCTTGCGCCGGTTCCGTAGGCCCAGCAGGGAAGCTCCGCTGTCCGTCGCCCAGAGGAGCCTGCCGAACCGGTCCAGGGCCACTTTCGGTTCCCGGTCCATCTCGCAAATCCTTTCGACCAGGGTCCGGCGCAGGTGCCCCTCCGTCCTGAAGCTGCGCCGCACCAGTGCCTCCAGGGCGGGAAACACCCGCATCACCAGCAAGTTCTCCTGCGGCCCGAAATCGGGAAGTCTTTCCGAGCGCGCCACCATCACGCCCACATCCCCCGCCTGCTTGTGGTTGGAGGTCGAGAGGCGGAAGTAGTAGAAATGGTCGGCCTCGCGGGGGTGCAGCAGCTCGTTGAAGAAGGGCATGCGGCGGAAAGCTTTCCATTCCGGAAGCCGCGAGAAATGCAGTGCCCAGGGGTTTAGCCGGCGGAGCGCGGCCTGCACGACGTCCTCGGGAAAATAGTGCCGCATGTACTCGTCGTGGATTTCGGCCAAGGATCCGGCGAGCGCGACCACTTGCCCGGCCTCCGTGCAGCGATAGAGCAGGGAGGCGCTGGCGTCGAACAGCCGGTTCAAAACCGGAAGCACTTCCCCGCCGAAGTCCTCCAGGGTCGAGCATTCGTAGGAAAGCCGAATGACTTCCGCGGCCTGTTGTTCTTGCAGGGAAGGGTTCATGGCTTAAAATCTCCTCATTTTAATGGAGCCCCGGCGGCGGGGGCAACGCGAAATTCACGCCGAAGAATCCGCCTTTTCGCGGACGCCGATTTTTCCTTACGGGCTTATGCTTTCTCTGTTTACAACGTACTATGCGTGTCCAGAAGGAGGAAATATGAAAAAAAAATCGTTACTCATTATGGCGTTCCTGGGAATAGGGTTGGGCCTTGTGAAGACGCAGGCCCATGCGGAACAGATGATCCTCTATCGAGCCGGCGTCACCGTGCCTGCCTCCGAACTGATGGACTTGGGCGACATCGGCGCCATCGGCGGGGAGATCCTCGAAGGCAACCCGGCCGCATCCGCCCGCTTCGACTATTTCGTGCCGGGCTATTCCGGCGGGGTGTTTCAGGTCACTCGCGGGACGATACGCGTCACCTACCCTTTCACCGAGCACGCGACGATCCTGAACGGAGTCGTCCGGATCCGTGACGAGCACGGCAACGAAGATGTGCTGTCGGCGGGAGACAGCTATCTAATCACCCAGGGCAGCACGATCTTAGTGGAGGTGCTCACTCCCAAGCTGCAAAAGTCCTTCTACAACTATCAAGGCGCTTCCGACCTTCCCGGGCCGATGGCGGTGTTTCAGCGGGGCCGCCCCGTTCCCGACGAGGATTTCTTGGTTCTTGACCCAGCCGCTTTGGGCGGGAGGATCGTGGAAGGGGACCCCGTCGTTTCCGCGCGCTTCGACCTGTTCCAGGACAGTCTGGTCGGCGGAGTTTTTCAGACGACGCAAGGGACCTTCGAGATCACCATGCCCTTCACCGAACACGGAGGAATCCATCAAGGAGTATCCGTGATCCAGGTGGGTTCGGAATCGCCGCAAATGCTGTTTCCCGGCGATTCCTATCTGATTCTGAAAGGCACCTCGCTGCGCTGGGAAGCGCAGGGCGCCTCGGTCCAAAAAACCTTTCTCAACTCCACGCTGCCTTGACCCGCTTCCACGCGAACGGGAGGAGCGCGGCCAGCAGGGGTAGTCAGGCCTTCCCAAACGCTGGCAAGGCATCTCCTGCCGGCCATGATCGACGCGACGCTGGCGGGCATCAAGAAATACGGAAAGGCCCTAGAATAAACCTTCCGATCCCTCAACGAATCAACCTGAACACTTTCCCAAAGCCGGGCTCCAAGGCCGCCGTTTGCGGACCCCGCCCCTCGCAGACCTCGGGGACTCCCCCCACAAAGCGCAGGCGATGCGTCAAAGTCGCGGGGACCCGCGGCGGCGGCGTGAGGTATCCCGTGATGTTCAAGGGATCGGCCGCCGACAAAAAGACCGCCGGCTCTTCCTCCGACTTTTCCTCCCGCCGCAAGGCCCGCAAGGCCTCCACCGCCTGGGGCAGGGCGAATTGCTCGCCGCCGAAGGCCGCAACGAAGCGGCCCCCGCGCAAGAGCCCGCGGGCCTCCAGCCTCCGGTAGACGCCCAGCAGGCTGCGCCACGAGGGCGCGAAGGGCTCCCGCGCCAGGACGTCCCGAAACACCACGCCCCAGCGGTGCAGGTACTGGTCGGCCAAGACCTCCAGCTCCGCCGGCTCGCCCAGCGGGCCGCGCGCCGCGGGCGCCGCCAGGCCCGGCGGCCGAAGCAACGACCAGCGCCCGCCCCCGCCCACGAACATCGGACCGCGGGCGTGGGGGTAGCGCTCGAGCAGCCTCGCCTTCTCGCGGCGCCGCGAGGGCTGGATCAGGTTGCGCAGCCCCGCGAAGCCGTCGCAGGTGACCGCGCCCGCCGCGACCAATTCCCAGAGCGCTTGGTCCAAATCCGTCCGCAGCCGCCCGGTGACCGCCTGCAATTCGTTGAAAAACATCGCCCCGCGCTGGGCCAGCAATTCCAAAATTTGCCGGGCCGAGGCGCCCAGGCCCGCGTAGCTCGGCTCTTGGGGGGAACTCGCGCGCAGAAAATGCGGCAGACTCTCGCGCAGCAAGACCGAGAGCGTCGTGTTGCGGTTGGGTGCGGCGCGCCGCCGGCCCCGCGCCGCGTCGCCCGGCCCCGCTTCCTCTTCTCCGCCGCCGGACACCAGGCGTCCCCACAGCACCGTCCCGTTCAGGCAGAGCTCGTCCAACATCGCGCTTTGGTAGCCCGCGACCCGCGCGGGAAAGACCTCCCGCTCCCAGGCGGCGGCGGGGAGCTGCAGGCCCTGCAGCTGGGCGATCACCTCCAGCAAACCCTGGGCCCCGACCAGCTGCCTCCCCGGCGCGGCATGCTGCCAGTGCAGGAGGAAGCGGACGAAGTCCGCCGTCGTCACGGGCTCCAGCTCTTGACGCAGGCGGGAGAGGCAACGGCGATGGATCCGGGCCAAGACCTCGCGGTCGCACCACTCCTCCGCGCCCCCCGCCAGGGCCGCGGCGCGGAACCGCCCGCGCAGGACGAAGCCCTGCGACTCGAGGCGGAGCAAGGCCGACTCCACGGCCTCCCGCGGCAGTTGAGTTCGCTCGGCCCATTGGGCCGCCGTCGCGGGACCGCCGGCCATCAGCCAAGCACGCAGCGCCGCCGCCACCGCCTCCGCATCGCCGGCCAGGGCGCGCGCCGCCAAGTCTCCCCGCTCCGGCGTCGCGTAATGCCGGCCGTGGCGCTGGGCTCGGCCCGCGGCCAGCAGCTCCTGCAGCCAGGGCCGCCAGGCCTCGCCGACCGCCGACTCGGGCAACAAGACCAGGTCGCGCAGGGCGTCGGCCAACTCGTCGGCGCCGCGCAGGTCCGGCCAGTTCTCTTCCTCCACCGCGGCGATCGCCGCCTCGTCCAAGGCCCCGAAGGCGCGCAGGTCCTCGTCCGAGAGCGTCCGCCGCGTCGCGACCGCGCGGGCCCGCCTCTCCTCCAAGGGCGCGTCGTCGAGGAAGGTGTAGGGATTGGAGTTGAGGATCTCGTGGCTGAGCGGCGACGGGGTGGGCGTGTCGCGGGCCAAGAGGCGGATCTCCCCCGCCTCGATCCGCCGCAGCAGGGCCGTGAGGCCCGGCAGGTCCATCGCCTCCTCCAGGCAATTCCGCATCGTTTCCGTCACCAACGGGTGATCGGGGATGGCGATGGGGCGCGTCACGTTCTCCTGGCAGGCCGCCTGCTCGGGAAAGGCCGCCGCCAACAGGTCGTCGCTGCGCATGCGTTGGATCGCGGGCGCGACGCGCTTGCCGCCGGATTGGCGCAGCAGGGCCAGGGCGCGGGTGGCGTTCCAGCGCCAACGCACGCCGAAGACCGGCGCGTCGAGCACCGCCTGCTCCAGCGTGTCTTGCACGGTCCGCGAGGCGAGGAAGCGGAACACCGAATCCAGGGGAAAGCTGTGCTGCGGCCCCAGCGAGAGCAGGATCCCGTCGTCGGTCGCCGCCGCCTGCAGCTCGAAGTTGAATCCCGCGCAAAAGCGCTTGCGCAGCGCCAGGCCGAAGGCCCGGTTCATGCGCCCGCCGAAGGGGGCGTGCAGCACCAACTGCATCCCGCCGCCCTCGTCGAAGAAACGCTCGGCGACCAGGGCGTCCTGCGTGGGCAGTGCCCCCAACGCGGCCTGCGCCTGTCGCAGGTACTGCACCGCCTGCTCCGCCCCGACCTTCGGCACGCCGCACTCGGTCTCGAGGAAGGCCGCGGCGCGCTCCGGATCCGAGAGCATGGGCTCCAAGTCCTTGCGCAGCTCCGAGACCTCCCAGGACAGCTCGGGGCTGCGGCCCGGGGCCTCGCCCAGCCAGAAGGGGATGTTGGGGGCCTGGCCGTGGGCGTCCTCGACGCGGACGCGGCCGGCCTCGACGCGGCGGATCCGCCACGAGGTGTTGCCCAGCAGGATGACGTCGCCGGCCAGGCTCTCGATGGCGAAGTCCTCGTCCAGCGAGCCGATGACCGTGCCCTCGGGCTCCTTGACCACGGTGTAGGTGAAGTTGTCCGGGATGGCCCCGCCCGAGGTCAGCGCCGCCAGTCGGGCGCCGCGCCGCGGCCGCAACCGGCGCGCGACGCCGTCCCGATGCAGCCAGGCCCCGCGCGGGCCGCGGGAGGTGGCGATCCCCTCCGACAGCATCGTCAAGACCGCGTCAAATTCCTCCCGCGGCAGCCGGGCGTAGGGCCAGGCGCCGCGGACCATGGCGAAGATCTCGTCCTCGCCACATTCCTCGCAGGCCACCGCCGCGACGATCTGCTGGGCCAGGATATCCAGGGGATGGGCCAGCAACCGGGTCTTTTCCAAATTGCCGCGCCGCACCCCGCGCACGAAGGCCGCGCACTCCAGCAGCTCGTCGCGGGTCGCGGGGAAGAGCCGCCCCTTGGGCAGGACGAGGGCCGTCTCCGCGTCGCGCGCCTTCGGGGCGTGCCCGGCGCGGCCGATGCGCTGCAGGCCCACCGCCAGGCTGCGGGGGCTGCCGATGTGGCAGACCAGGTCCACCGCCCCGACGTCGATGCCCAGCTCGAGGGAGGCCGTGGCGACCACCGCCTTCGTCAGGCCCGTCTTCAACCGGGTCTCGGAGTCCAGGCGTATCTCCTTCGAGAGGCTGCCGTGGTGGGCCGCCACCGCCGCCTCGCCCAGGCGTTCGGCCAGAGCGTGGGTGGCGCGCTCGACCAGGCGGCGGGTGTTGACGAAAACGAGCGTGCTGCGATGCTCCCGCACCAATTGGGCGACGCGGTCATAGATGTCGCCCCACAATTCCTTCGAGGCAACCGCGCCCAATTCCTCCTCGGGGATCTCCAAGGCCAGGTCCATGTCGCGGCGGTGGCCCGCGTCGACGATGGCGCAGTCGGGGCTCCCGTCCGCGGCGACTTGGGCGCTTCCGACTAAGAAGCGGGCGATCTCCTCGATGGGGCGCTGGGTCGCGGAGAGCCCGACGCGGGGGATCCTCCGGCCCGCCAGGCGGTCGAGGCGTTCCAGGCTCAAGGCGAAATGCGAGCCGCGCTTGTCGCGGGCCAGGGCGTGGATCTCGTCGACGATCACCGTGCGCGCGGGCTTCAAGAGCTCGCGGCCGCGCCGGGAGGTGAGCAGCAGGTAGAGGGACTCCGGCGTGGTGATCAGGATGTGCGGCGGCTTCTTCAACATCGCCGCGCGCTCGCCCGCCGTGCTGTCCCCGCTGCGCACCGCGGTGCGGATCTCGGGGAGCTCGATCCCGGTCTCTCGGGCCAGGGCGCCCAGCTCGGCGAGGGGCTCGGCCAAGTTTTTTTGGATGTCGTTGCCGAGGGCCTTGAGCGGCGAGACGTAGACGACGGAGGTCTCGTCCTTCAGCCCGCCCGCCTCCCCGGCCCGCACCAGGCGGTCCAGGCAGGCGAGGAAGGCGGCCAGGGTCTTGCCCGAGCCGGTGGGCGCCGCGATCAAGGTGTCGCGGCCCGAGGCGATGTGGGGCCAGCCGCGGCGCTGCGGCTCGGTCGGCGCGCCGAAGCGCCCCTCGAACCAGCGGGCGATCAGGGGATGGAATTTCTCCAGGGCCGGATGCATGGGGAAAGACGATAGCCCGCGGTTTTGGGGAAATCCAGAGGGCTTAGTACTTAGGAACGCAGACCCCCTGAAAATAGGGCGGGGCCTGGCAGCGGCAGCCCTGGCTGCAATCGACGTCGGAGTAGCAAGGCGTGCCGCCCGGGCAATAGACGCAGAGGACGGGCGTGGGCTTCCCGAGCAGAAATACCGCCAAGAGCAGAACCATCAAGGCCAAACTTCTCATGGTCGCCTCCGACAGCCTGTTGAAAATGGATTTTAGCCCCGTCGGCGGGTCCTCGCATGCTTCAACGGCTTGCCAGAGGAAATTGTGAAGGATCGCGGGGGCCGGGGCAAGGCCTCCCCGCCGCGGCCGATTCGCCGGGATTTTTTCGTGGGGAGGCGAAATTTCTTATGTTAAGGGCGGCCGATGCAATCCCTGCACCAGGCGGATCCGGCCTTTTTGCAAAAACTCTCCCCCGCCTTCCGCCTGCTGGAAAAGTATTTCCGCTACGAGGTCCGCGGCCTCGAGCACATCCCCGGAAAGAGATGCCTCGTCGTGATGAACCACGGCGTCATCCCCTTCCACGGCTTCCTGCTGGCCTGGAAACTGCTGAAGCGCCGCAGGCTGATGGCGCGCGGCCTGGGCGCGGACTTTCTCTTCTACGTCCCGGGGCTGCGCGAGCTCTTCCTGAAGGGCGGGGCGGTGAAGGCCGACCCGCGCAACGCCGTACGGCTGCTCAAGCAAAACCACGTGGTCATGCTCGCGCCCGGCGGGATCTACGAGGCCCTGCTCGCCAAGCGCGGCCTGCGGCGCATCCCCTGGGAGCGGCGCAAAGGCTTCGTGCGCCTGGCGGTGCAGACGAATACGCCGATCGTCCCCACCTACTGCCGCGGGATCAACGCGGCCTACTTCAATTCCTATTTTCTTTTGAAGCCGCGCATCAAGATGCTGGAAAAGCTGCGCTTCAGCGTCCCCTTC